>NZ_JAOECR010000027.1:0-58360 GCF_029836955.1 Stenotrophomonas sp. GD04054
TACTTGCAGCGTCCTCGCACTCCGACACCACCCCGCCATCCCATGGAAAGCCCGCTGTTGCTGTTGTTGCTCCTGAGGTTGCCGGCCAGCGGCCGGCACTACCGCAGGTGCAGGGCTGCAAGCCCTGCCGAACAACTCCCTAATCGTGACCGCTGTCGTCCAGGCTGATGATCCCGCGCCGCAGCGCCTGGGTCACCGCATGCGTGCGATCACCCACGCCCAGCTTGTCCATCAGGCTCTTCATGTGCGCCTTCACCGTCTGCTCGGAAATCTGCATGCGCTCGCCGATGCGCTTGTTCGACAGGCCCCCGGCCACATGCCTCAGTACCTCGGTTTCGCGCGGCGACAACCGGTCTTCCACCACATGCGCGGCGATGCTGGCCGCCACCGCCGGGGGAATCGGTGCGCGGCGGCCGCCAGCGACCAGGCGGATCGTATCGACCAGCTCATGGCGCAGCATGTCCTTCAGCAGATAGGCGCTGGCGCCGGCCTGCAGTGCCCTGACCGCACGTACGTCACCGCGGTAGGTGGTCAGCACGATGATGCGCGCGCGCGGGTCCATCGCGCGGATCCGCACGATGGCTTCCACACCATCCAGCCGTGGCATCTGCAGGTCCATCAGCACCACGTCGGGCTGCAGCCGCTGGTAGCAGGCGATGGCTTCCTCGCCATCGGCGGCTTCGCCGAGCAGGCGCAGATCGGGTTGTGCGCCCAGCAGCGCCGCCAGGCCGTCACGCAGCAGCGGGTGGTCGTCGACCACCAGCACGCCGATCAGGGCAGGGGACTCAGTCATGGTTTGCTTTACTCCAGGGCCAGCGCCAGCGCGATGGGCGGCGGTGATACAGGCGCCGGGCGGGAACCGCCAGCGCGACTTCGGTTCCCAGTTCGGCGCGGGTCCACAGCTGTAGTTCCGCACCGAGGCGCTGCGCGCGCTCACGCATGCCCTGCAGGCCCCAATGACCATGGCCGGCATTGTGGTCGGCGATGCCGACGCCATCGTCGCGCACGTGCAGCAGGAAGCACCGCGTGCCGTAGGACAGCTCCACTTCGATGGCGCTGGCGTTGGCGTGACGCAACGCATTGCGGATCGCCTCACGCCCGATCAGGAACACTTCTTCGGCCGTGTCGGCCTGCAGCGGTGGGGTTGCACCTTCCACGGTCAGGCGCAGTGGGTTGGTGCCATGCCCGGCGTACTCGGCATGCACATCGGCCAATGCCGAAGCGAGGTCGCGGCCAGCGAACGGTCCCTCACGCAGGGCATTGACCCGCTCGCGGCCCTCGGCCAGGTTGCGCTCGGCCAGTTGCATCGCCGATTCCAGCTGGCCGCGTACCGGCTCCGGGGTCTGGGGTGACTGGCTGATCGCGTGCAGGCGCAGGATCAGGCCCTGGCTGCCCTGCAGCAGGGTGTCGTGCAGGTCGCGTGCGATGCGTTCGCGCTCGCCATTGCGTTCCTGCAGGCGCGCGCGGAACAACGCCGCGAGCTGCCCGCTGCGGATGCGCACTGCCATCACCAGCAGCGCGAGGATCGCGGCCGCGCACAGCAGCTTGAACCACACGGTCTGCATGAAGGTGGGGGCGATGCGGAAGCTGCGGCTGGCCGGCGCGGTGCTCCAGATGCCGTCTTCGTTGGCCGCTTCCACTTCGAACCGGTAATTGCCCGGTGCGAGGTTGGTGTAATACGCGCGGGTGCTGCTGCCGGCATCCTGCCAGCCGTCGTCGACGCCGGACAGGCGATAGCGGTAGCGGTTGCGCTCCGGGCGCGCCAACGACAGCGCCACGTAGTCGATCTGCAATTGGCTGGTGCCGGCCGGAAGGCGCAGGCCATCGCGCAGTGGCTCGTGCTCACTGCCATACAGCACTTCGCCGATGCGCACGCTGGGCGCCATGGTGTTGACGTGCGAGCGGGTGGTGTCCAGCCAGGCCAGGCCCTGGTTGGTGGCCAGCCACAACAGGCCATCGTTGGCCAGTGCGGTGGTGGTGATCGGTCCGCTCTGCAGGGCGATGCCCGGCATGCCATCCACCGCATCGAACAGGCGCGGCGTCACCGGCTGCCCGCTGCGCAGGGCGCGCCGCAGCTGATCGCTCCCCAGCCGGACCAGGCCACGACTGCCATTGAGCCAGAGGTAGCCCTTTGCATCGGCGACCATGCCGGTGATGCCTTCCATGACGCCGGCCATGTCGGTGCTCACCTGGACGAACCGGCCATTGCCCAGGCGCACGGCCAACCCGGCCTCGCCAGCAACCAGCAGCAGGTCCTGATGATCGAGTAGCGCCGTGATCGGCCCGACCGACAGACCGTGGCCGGCGTCGAAGGTTTCGATGCGCGTCGCTCCCATGCGGCGCAGCCGGCCATCTGCATAGCCGAGCAGCAACTGGCCATGGGCGTCCAGCGCCAGTGACGAGCAGGCCTGCTCGGGCAGGCGGCGTTCGCGTTGCCACTGGTCGTGCTGGTAATGCAGCACCCCCCGTTCGCCGGTGCAGACCCAGGCCTGCTCGTCGTCGGGGAACAGCAGGGCATGCAGTGGCTGCCCGGTGAAGGGCGCAGGCAGCGGAATCCGCGTGGTGCGGCCGGCCACGGTGCGCGCAAGGTTGACCCAGTCGAACTGCCAGATCGGGGTGGGTGCCTGGCGCGCGGCGGCCTGCAGCTGCGGGGCACTGCCATCCAGCAGAGTGCGCCGCAGATCGTAGGGTTTGAGGTCTTCGCCATAGCCATACACGCGGCCATCGCTGGCCCGCACCAGCGAGCGGTAGGGATCACTCGGGCCCACTGCCAGGGTGTGCACGCTGCGTGCGCGGAAGCGGTTGAGGCCGAGATTGGTGCCGACCCAGAGATTGCCTTCGCGATCGACGATGATCGGCACCGCGGAGGTGGCGGTCAGCCCGTGCGGCGAATCGAAACGCTCCATGCGCACGGCGCGGCTGCCGTCGAAGGTGATGCGGGCGACGCCGCCGTGCGGGCTCATCGTGGCCCACAGCGCGCCATCGGCAGTGAACTGCAGGCGTGCAGCAACCAGTTCCGGAAGACGCCGCGCTTCACGTTCGCTGGCCGCCAACAGGCCCTGCGCGTTGGCCAGGGGTGAGGTGCCGCGCACCCGGTCGGCCAACCACACTTCACCCTGCTGGCTTTCGGCCAGCGTCGCCATCTGCGAGACCGCGATGCCGGTGTCCTCGAACGTGGTCTGGCCGGCCGCACGCATCCAGATCTTCAGGTCGGCCAGCACCCAGAACCTGCCCCGGCTGTCGTGCAGCACCCACTGCACACGGCGTTCGGGCAGGCCGGCTGCGGCCGGCAATGGCTGCCAGCGCTGTCCATCAAAGCGGCGCAGCCCGCCATTGATCGCCGCCCACAGCTGGCCCTGGTGATCCTGGCTGAAGCGTGGGACCACGCCGACCGGCACCCCCTGCTCGCGGCCGTAGTTGTGCAGCCTCCCCTGTGCGAACCGGCTGATGCCGGCCTGGAAGTAGCCGATCCACAGGGCACCGTCGGCGGCATGCGCCAGCGTGACCATGTTGGTGGACGGGAACTGGCTGCCGACGGGCGCTGCCTGCCGTTCGAAGCGACGGCCATCGAAGCGGTAGAGGCCCGAGCCGGTGGCCAGCCACAGCAGGCCGTCGCGGTCCTGGGTGATGTCCCAGATATCGCCGGGTGCACCCTGGCCGACCCGCCACGCGGTGTGCTCGTAACCGGGCAGCCCGCCGCTCACCGGCGGGCGCTGCACGGCAAGAGCGGGCAGAGCGGTCCACAGCAGCAGGCACGTCAGCAGCGTCGGCAGGCGACGCAGGAACGGGAAGGGGCGGCCACGCATGGCGCGCATTCTGGCAGGTGCGGGGCAGTCCGGGGTGACCCGAACGGGGTAGGCGGCGGCCGCCGCGGTCGGTTATCACGCCGGCATGCCCTGTGGAGCCCGGCCATGCAGCGCCTGTTCGTGATGTTCCCCGACCGCGGGCCGGGCATCGGCCTGCTGTGGTTGCGGCTGTGCCTGGCCGCCGCATTGTGCACGCCGGGTACGCATGCAGGCTGGCTGTCGGCGCTGTGCCTGCTGGCGGTGGCGATGCTCGCGCTGGGCGTATTGACGCCACTGGCGGCGCTGCTGGCGGCCGCGGCCATGTATGCGCAGCAGGTGCCCTGGCCGCTGGTGGCGTTGCCGCTGGCGCTGCTGATGCTGGGGCCGGGCGCCTACTCAGTGGATGCGCGCCTGTTCGGGCGCCGCCTGCTCGGGCGTCGGCCTCCCCCATTCGGGTAGGTGCTGGCCTCGACCGACGGGGGTAGGGCATCGTGCGGCGGCCACGCACCATGGGGCACCCCCTCGCGGCGTCCCGCATGGCCACCGTCTTTTCGCCCGATCCGCCCGCCGTGGCGCTGGCACCGCAGCAGGCCGCCGCATTGCAGCGCGCCCTGCGCTATGTCGATGAGCACCTGTCGCAGCCGCTGCGGGTGACCGAGCTGGCCGCAGCCGCCTGCGTCAGCCGCTTCCATCTGGTGCGCCTGTTCAGGACCGGTACCGGCGCCAGCCCGCTGCGCTACGTGCGCCGTCGCCGCATCGAACGTGCGCGCCAGTTGTTGCCGGTCGCGCAGCTGCCGATGTCCTGCCTGGCGCAGCAGCTGGGCTTCTTCGACCAGAGCCATTTCGTCCGCAGCTTCCGCGCCGAGACCGGCTGCAGCCCCGGCCAGTACCTGGCCGGCGATGCGGCCCTGTTGCTTCCCCCTGATCGTGTTTCCAACGGAGTCCAACCATGAGCCTTGCCACCGCCACGCCCGCCCCGGCCCTCTTGTCGCCCACCGACCATGCCCTGGTGCTGATCGACTTCCAGTCGCAGATGGCATTTGCCACCCACACAATCGATATCTCCGCGCTGCGCAACAACGTGTCGCTGATCAGCAAGGGTGCCAAGGGCTTCAACGTGCCGGTGCTGCTGACCACCGTTGCCGAAGCGTCGTTCTCCGGCCCGATGTTCCCGGAACTGCCGGAGATCTTCCCGGGCCAGCCGGTGTTCGACCGCACCTCGATGAACACCTGGGAAGACCAGCCGGTGATCAATGAGATCAACCGCATCGGCAAGCGTCGGCTGGTCGTTGCCGGCCTGTGGACCAGCGTCTGCATCGTGGGACCGGCGCTGTCGGCGCTGGCACAGGGCTTCGAGGTGTATGTGATCACCGATGCCTGCGGCGATGTCAGCGAAGAAGCCCACGAGCGTGCGATCACCCGCATGGTGCAGGCCGGTGCAGTGCCGATGACCAGCGTGCAGTACCTGCTGGAGCTGCAGCGTGACTGGGCGCGTGGCGAGACCTACGAGCTGACCACCGGCATTGCCCGCGACCATGCCGGCGGCTATGGCATCGGCATCCAGTACGCCAAGCGCATGTTCGGCGCGCAGGAAGGCGGGCACTGAGCATGCTGGCTGGCCATGGCCTCGACCTGGCCCTGCTGATGCTGCGCGTGGCAGCCGGGGGATTCCTGCTGCCACACGCGCTGGGCAAGCTGTTCGGTTGGTTCGGCGGTCCTGGGCTGGCCGGCTTCGCCACCGAACTGCGCGGCTTCGGCCTGCCAGCGGTGGCACCGCTGCCGCTGCTGCTGGCCCTGCTGCAGGTGCTGTCAGGGCTGGCTGTGCTGCTGGGCTGGCAGACCCGCGTCGCCGCGCTTGCAGCGGCGGCCTTCATCGGCTTCACCGTACTGTTGGCCCTGCCCAAGGGCTGGTTCTGGATGCGCGGCGGCAGCGAGTACCCGTTGATGTGGACCACGGTACTGCTGGCCCTCGCGCTGACCGGGCCCGGCGCCTGGGCACTGGACGGCCAACGCCTTCCGGGAGACCTCGCATGAGTCACGATCCACTCGATCACGGCCGCCGCAACGTGGTGCTGGCCGGCAGCGCCGCGGTGGCGCTGGGCCTTGCCGGCCGTGCCGGTGCCGCACTCGATTCCACTTCCAAGGAGCGTCGCATGAGCACGCTGGTCATCCGCAATGCCCGCATCACCACCCTTGACCCACAGCAGCCGCATGCACAGGCACTGGCCGTGCAGGAAGGGCGCATCGTCGCCGTCGGCAGCGACGAGGAGATCATGCGTGGCTGGGGCAATGAAGCGACCCTGATCGACGCCCAAGGCCGGCGCCTGCTGCCCGGCCTCAACGACAGCCATACCCACCTGATACGTGGTGGCCTGAACTACAACCTGGAACTGCGCTGGGACGGCCTGCGTTCGCTGGGCGATGCCTTGGACATGCTGAAGGCGCAGGTCGATCGCACGCCTGCACCGCAGTGGGTGCGCGTGGTCGGTGGTTTCACCGCCACCCAGTTCAACGAGAAGCGCCTGCCCACGCTGCAGGAGCTCAACGACATCGCGCCGGACACGCCGGTGTTCCTGCTGCACCTGTACGACCGTGCGCTGCTCAACCGCGCCGCACTGCGTGCCTGTGGCTATACCAAGGACACCCCGGATCCGCCGGGCGGCCAGATCGTGCGTGATTCGCTCGGCAACCCGACCGGGCTGCTGCTGGCCAAGCCGAATGCGCTGATCCTGTACGCGACGCTGGCCAAGGGGCCGAAGCTGCCGATCGAGTACCAGGCCAATTCCACCCGTCATTTCATGCGTGAGTTGAACCGTCTCGGCATCACCTCGGTGATCGACGCCGGCGGTGGTTTCCAGAACTACCCCGAGGACTACCAGGTCATCGAGCAGCTGCACCGCGATGACCAGCTGACCGTGCGCATCGCCTACAACCTGTTCACCCAGAACAAGGGCAAGGAAGTGGATGACTTCCGCGGCTGGAGCGAGATGCTGCAGCCGCGGCAGGGTGATGACCTGCTGCGCCACAACGGTGCCGGCGAGATGCTGGTGTTCTCGGCGGCCGACTTCGAGTTGTTCAACGAGCCGCGCCCGGAACTGCCGCCGGAGCTGGAGCCGGAACTGCACGATGTGGTGAAGCTGCTGGTCGAGAAGCGTTGGCCGTTCCGCATCCATGCGACGTACGACGAGAGCATCACCCGCATCCTCGATGTGTACGAACAGGTCAACCGCGAGGTGCCGTTCGATGGCCTGCACTGGTTCATCGATCACGCCGAAACCATCACCCCGCGCAACATCGAGCGCATCCGTGCGCTGGGTGGCGGCATCGCCGTGCAGCATCGCATGGCCTATCAGGGCGAAGCCTTCGTCGAGCGCTACGGCGTGCAGGCCGCGCGGCATACGCCGCCGGTCAAGCGCATGCTGGCCGAAGGCGTGCCGGTCGGTGCTGGAACCGATGCCACCCGTGTGGCCAGCTACAACCCGTGGGTTGCGTTGTCCTGGCTGGTGACCGGGCGCACCGTCGGCGGGCTGGCCCTGTATGGCGATGAGAACCTGCTCGAACGCGAGCAGGCGCTGCGCCTGTGGACCCAGGGCAGTGCCTGGTTCTCCGGCGACGAAGCGGTGAAGGGCACGCTGAAGGCCGGCCAGCTCGCCGACTTCATCCTGCTTTCGGCCGACTTCTTCCGCGTGGATGATGCGCAGATCGCCGACATCACCAGCGTGTTGACCGTGGTCGGTGGCCGCATCGTGCATGCCGACGGCGACTACGCAGGGCTTGAGCCGCAGCTGCCGCCGGCGATGCCGGACTGGTCGCCGGTCAACCGGTTCGGTGGCTACCACGTCGGCGGTACCGCCACCGGGTTGGCCGCCGCCCATCGTCACCATCACGGCGTAGCCTGCAGCACTCACGGTGCTCATGGTCATGCTGCACGGCACGCGGCGCCCACCGATGACCTGACCGCGTTCTGGGGTGCGATGGGATGCTCGTGCTTCGCATTCTGAGCCTGGCACTGCTGGCCGTGCCATCGCTGGCGCTTGCCTGCGAGGGGGGCCGCTGCAGCGACGCCGGTGACGGCCAACTGCAATGGGATGCGTCGCTGCGTGTGCGTGGGCTGTACTACGACCCGACCCGGTTCGGCATTGGCGGCAGCGAGGATGGCTATGGCCTGCTGCGTGCCTTGGCATCGGCCACCTATGTGGAAGACACCTGGCAGGCGAAGCTGCAGCTGGGTGTGCATGGTGAGAGTGGCAAGGCCGGCGGCCCGGGTCGCACCGACCGCAGCGCGCTGGATGTGCAGCAGGCGTACTGGCGCTGGCAGCGCGATGGCTTCCATCTGCAACTCGGCCGGCAGGAAGCCGGCTATGGCAGTTCACGGCTGCTGTCGGTGCGCGACGGGCCGAACATTCGCCTGGCGTTCGACGGTGCGCGTGTGGGTTGGAAAGGCCGCCAGGGTACGCTTGATCTGATGGCATTGCGGCCAGTGGAAAACCGACCGGGTGCCTTCGATGATCGCGGCGAACACGGCGCCCATCTCTTTGGCGCGTATGCCACGACGGCGCGCGGGCAGCGGGCGGGCCAGTGGGATCTGTATCTTCTGGACTACCGCCGTGAGGGGGCGCGCTTCGCTGGCGGTGTGGGTACCGAACGTCGGCAGACCGTGGGCGCGCGCTGGTTCGGCCAGGCCGGGGCGCTGGACTGGAACAATGAGCTGGTGGCGCAGGGCAGTGAGCTTCGGACGACCGCCGGCACCCTCGATATCCGCGCCTGGACGCTGGCGACCGATACGGGGTGGCGCTGGACGAACCTGCCGCTGCAGCCGCGGCTGGGGTTGAAGGCAGACATCGCCAGTGGCGATGGCAACCTGCATGACGGCCGCCTGGGAACCTTCAACGCTTTGTTCCCGAAGTCGGCCTATTTCAGCGAGGCCAGCCTGCTGGCCCCGGCCAACCTGATGGACCTCCAGCCGACCCTGACCCTGCGCCTGCACGACGCGGTGACGACGGAACTGGGCGTACAGATGGCCTGGAAGCATCGTCGTGCCGATGCGGTCTACACCACGCCGGCACCGCTGGTGGCGTTGCCAGGCAGCGCCGGTGGCGCGCGCCGCATTGGCAATCAATACAAATCCGAAACACGCTGGCAGGCCAGCGAACACTGGCAATGGCAGCTTCAGCTGGCCTGGGTCGATGCCGGTCCTGCACTGAAGCAGGCCGGAGGCCAGGACACGCTGTTCGCCTCGATCGTTGGAGCATGGCAATGGTGAACGCAACCGCGTCGCAACCTTCCGCACAGGCCGCAGGCGCCTGGTCCCCGCTGAAGATCCGGATGTTCCGCTCGATCTGGCTGGCGATCCTGGCCAGCAACATCGGCACCTGGGTCAACGATGTGGCCGCCGCCTGGGTAATGGCCGAGCGCACCGGCTCACCACTGATGGTGGCGCTGGTGCAATCAGCCACCACGGTGCCGATCGTGCTGCTGGCGCTGGCCGCCGGCACCCTGGCCGACATCGTCGATCGCCGCAGGTACCTGCTGGCCACCCAGGGCTGGATGCTGCTGGTCGCCGCGGTGATGGCGGCCCTGACCGCGATGGACATGCTGACGCCGCAGCTGCTGGTGCTGCTGACCTTCTGCATGGGCTGCGGTGCGGCGATGGCGATGCCGGCACAGGCCGCGATCGTATCCGAACTGGTGCCGCAGCCGATGCTGGCCTCGGCGGTGGCGCTGAACTCGATCGGCATCAACATCGCGCGCTCGATCGGCCCGGCCATCGGTGGTGTGATCGTCGCCCAGCTCGGTGCGGTCTGGGCCTTCGGTTTCAACGCCATCACCTTTGCCGCGATGCTGTTCGTGGTGTGGGGCTGGAAGCGCGACCCGAAACAGTCCAGCCTGCCGCCGGAAGGCTTCGGTGCCGGCCTGAAGGCGGGCCTGCGCTATGCCAGCCGCGCCGGGCGCCTGCAGGCGGTGTTGATCAAGTCGGTCGGCTTCTTCTTCTTTGCTGCAGCAATGAATGCACTGCTGCCGGTGGTGGTACGCGGCCAGATGCAGGGTGGGGCGGGGCAGTACGGCATGCTGCTCGGCTGCATCGGGATCGGTGCCGTGGGTGGTGCGTTGTTGCTGCCGAAGCTGCGCGCGCAGATGGATCGCGACCTGCTGGTGCTGCTGGCCACGCTGTTGCTGGCGCTCAGCCTGGTCGGGCTGGCGCTGACCCGCAGCTGGTACGTGCTGCCCTTGGTGATGCTGATCAATGGCTTTGCCTGGATCACCGTGCTGTCGTCGCTGCAGATTGCCGCACAGACCGCAGTGCCAGCGTGGGTACGGGCGCGTGCACTGGCGCTGTACATCATGGTGTTTTCCGCTGGCATGGCGGCTGGTGGCCTGAGCTGGGGTGCACTGGCGCAGCGCACCTCGCCGGAGCTGGCCTTGCTGGTGGCTGCCGCGGGTGCGGTGATCGGCGGATTGCTGGTGTGGCGCGTGCGCATTGCCGGTACTGAAGACCTGAACCTGCGCCCGGCGGGACACTGGCCGGCACCGGAACTGTCGGTGCCGGTATCCAACGATCGCGGCCCGGTACTGGTCACCCTGGAGTACCGCATCGACGAGGCTGACCGCGCCGCGTTCCAGGCGCAGATGCGCGCGCTGGGCACGATCCGCCGCCGCGATGGCGCGGTGGTCTGGGGCGTGGTGGAGGATGTGGCCAGCCCGGGCATCCACCTTGAGTATTTCGTGACCCCGTCGTGGCTGGAGCATCTGCGCCAGCACGAACGCATCACCGCCGATGACAAGGCGATCCAGGAAGTGCTGCGCGGGCTGCATCGCGGTGAGCGTGCACCGGTGGTGCGCCACTTCGTGGGCGGGCATGACCCGCTGCCGAAGACCGGGGTTCCGCACCACCACAGCGATATCTGACAAAAAAGGGGACGGAGGGGATTAAGTCGTTTGTGCACAAACGACTTAATCCCCTCCGTCCCCTTTTTGCGCGATCAATCCATCCCGATCCTGCGCAGCCGGCCAGCGGCCGGCTCTACCACAGGGGCGGCGGCGCTGGGTGGCGCCGCCGCAGTGCCTCACCCGCGTGCGAACGCCAGCAGGTCGGCGTTGAACCGGTCGGCGTGGGTGACGGTCAGGCCGTGCGGCGCACCGGCGTACACCTTCAACTCGGCGTCCTTGATGATCTGCGAGGACAGCTTGGCTGAGGCATCGAACGGCACGATCTGGTCGTCATCGCCATGCACCACCAGCGCTGGCACATCGATCTTCTTCAGGTCCTCGGTGTAATCCACTTCCGAGAATTCGTGCACGCAGTCGTACTGGCCCTTGACGCCACCGAGCATGCCCTGCAGCCAGAACGAATCACGCATGCCCTGGGTAACGCTGTTGCCGTCGCGGTTGGCGCCGAAGAACGGCGTGGTCAGGTCCTTGAAGAACTGCGAGCGGTCACCGCCGGTGCCCTTGCGGATGCCGTCGAAGACTTCCAGCGGGGTACCGGCCGGGTTGGCATCGGTCTTCAGCATCAGCGGCGGCACGGCGCCGACCAGCACCACCTTGGCCACGCGCTTGCTGCCGTGGCGCCCGATGTAATGGGTTACTTCGCCGCCACCGGTGGAGTGGCCGACCAGGATCGCGTCCTTCAGGTCCAGCGCCTCGAGCACGGCGGCCAGGTCATCGGCGTAGGTGTCCATGTTGTTGCCGTCCCAGGTCTGGCTGGAGCGGCCGTGGCTGCGACGGTCGTGAGCGATCACGCGGAAGCCGTTCTGGCCCATGAACAGCATCTGCGGGTCCCAGGCATCGGACGACAGCGGCCAGCCGTGCGCGAACACGATCGGCTGGCCGGTACCCCAATCCTTGTAGAAGATGCGCGCGCCGTCGGCGACGGTGACGAAGTTGCTCATTGTGGTTTCCTTGACGGAAGGGAGGGAAGGCGCTGGCGTGGATGCCGGTGCCTTCGGCAGTACAGCGCAGCGCCAGACCGACGACTTGCACGGCTGTGCTGGATTACGCCGGATGTGACGTGTATCGCTCTGGCACGAAGCCGTGCCGGCATCGAGGATGGCGGCAGCCCTGACGAGGAGCCTGCAATGTCGAACGCGTGTTGGAGCCCGCTGTTGTACCTGCTGCTGGCCACGGGGGCGCATGCTCAGACCAACGTCTACAAATGTGTGGACGGGCCGCATCCGGTCTACCAGCAGACGCCGTGCCAGGGGCGCGCGGAATGGCGCTGGGAGGTGCCGGCGGAGCCGCCCTCGACAGGTACGAGCGCGGCCAAGGCAGCGAGCCCAGCTTCAATGCGTCCGCGTGTGGTGCAGCAGCGGCGTGCGCGGGCTGCAGTGATACCGATCAGCGCGGATCCCGCCGCTTGTGAGCGCGCGCGGCAGCATCGTGGGAAGGTGCTGGCCAATGGCAAGCGCATGGACTTCGTGCAGCGCCGGCAACTGGACGATGCCGTGCATGAGGCGTGCCGTTGAAATGGAATGGTGCCGGAAACGACAACGGCGCCCGTAGGCGCCGTTGGACGGCACGCCAGGCGCTGGACCTCAGCGACCGTCGCTGGCGGCCGCCGGTGCCGGCGAGGGCACGCTGTCCGGCTTGGGCAGGCTCAGCTCCGGGTTGCCCTGTTCGGCCTGCAGGATCTGGATGCGGCGCTGCAGGGAATCCAGCTGGCTGTTGGTGCTCTGCACGTCGCTGCTCAGGCTGACCGCCTGCTGCTGGGCCTGCTGCAGGGCAGCGCTGACCTGGGCCGACTGTGCCTGCTGCTGTTCCATTTCCTGCTGCAGGGTGCGCAGGCGCTCCTCGTTGTAGGCCACCAGGCGCTCGGTATAGCGCTTGCCGGCTTCCAGTCGGGTGGTGTCGATGTAGACCTGGGCCAGCTGCTCTGACTGCTGCGCGAAGGTGCGGTAGACACGCTCGGCGTTGTCGACGGCATCGGTCTTGATCACCCGCCAGAAGTTCTTCTCCTGGAACAGGGCGACGTAGTAGGTCAGGGTGTTGGCATTGAACAGCAGGCTGGCGCCGTAGTTGCCGTTGTAGGTGGTGCGCAGCTCGGTCAGCTGGCGGGCATCCATCAGCTGCTTGAGCTCGTCAACGGTGTTGCGCACCACCGGTGCGGTACGTGCGGCCGGCTCTGCGGCTGCTTCGCGGTCGCCACGGGCAGCCATCGCCGCCGGTGCCACCAGCATCATGGCCACGGCCAGCAGTGCCGCGCCGCGCGCGTGCCGGGCGAAGACCGCGCCCCCTGAAGTTTCTCGCATGTCTAGACCATCCACGGATGAGTGTGGGTTGAGATGAAGGTGGTTCCCCGCCGGGAGTCTAGCATGTGCGCGGGCGCCGCCAAGGGCGCCCGTCACGGGTCAGTAGACCAGCTGTGCGGGCGTGCACTGGATGGACTGGACATGCACATCCGTACGGCCCAGTTCCAGGCCCAGCACCTGCGCCAGCAGCGAGCGCAGCAGGGAGCCGACGCTGTTGAGCAGCGGCTTCAGGACGTCCAGGGCGGGCTTCAGCAGGAAGCACAGCAGGCCCGAACAACTGACCGGGCCATTGCCGGGGGCGGTGACGCCGTCGCCGGCGAACTGGTCCAGGAAGCCGTCGTGGGCGGTCTGCAGGTAAGACGCGAGGTTCTGCGTCATGCAGTTGTTGTAGGCCTGGTCGCTCAAGGAAATCAGCAGGCTTGCACACCGGTTGACGGTCAGTCCGCCGAGCAGGCTACCCAGCAGTGCCGGCAGCACGCCCAGCCCTTCGCCAGTCACAGCCGTGCGATAGCCTTTCCAGACCGAGCCATCCTCCCAGCATGTGAGCAGGCCCACCAGGCAGGGTTTTGG
Source organism: Stenotrophomonas sp. GD04054 (assembly GCF_029836955.1). Classification (NCBI taxonomy): domain Bacteria; kingdom Pseudomonadati; phylum Pseudomonadota; class Gammaproteobacteria; order Lysobacterales; family Lysobacteraceae; genus Stenotrophomonas; species Stenotrophomonas sp. GD04054. Next base: position 13,601 of record NZ_JAOECR010000027.1, read on the forward strand.
AACACCCTTGGGTACATCCCACGCGCCCAAAGGCTTCAACCCCCGCGTCTGGTCGCCAAGTTCAAGCAGCTTGATGGACGCATCGACGTCGTAGCGATTGCGACCAACGTTGGCTGCTTTCAGGTAGCGATCGGCCAACTGCGCTGCGGTCGAGCCCTGGCTCATGCCATCGTCGCGCGGATCGAGCATGCCGGACAGTACGCGCAGCAGTTCGCTGACCAGCTCGGACACGGCGGTGCCCACCTCCAGGGAGTTGACCTGGGTTGAACCGGTCGCGCCGGCGGGGAGGGTGAGGCTTTGCGTGTCGGTCAGCGTATTGACCTTGATGCTGTCATTGATCAACGGGGCGCCGAGCAGTGTGAGCATCTGTTCCTTCTGCAGGGTGTCGCCACAGACATTCTGCTTGGAGAACCGCTCGCTGTCGGCCACCTTGCCGACGCAGGCGCGCAGCACGGAAGACTCGACCTTGATCGTCGCCGTGGGAGGCGTGCTGCCACATTGCAGGCTGGTCAGGGTCGCCATTGCATTGGTCACGTCCGCATGGACCGGCAGCTTCAGGCGGATGCCCAGCAGTGAAAGCACGCCGCCTGCAACGGGAATGTTGTTGGTGTCGATGTCGAGGAAGACACGGATCTGCGCGTTGTAAGCGCGCGAGCCAACGCCACCGATGGCGATGGAAGGCGGTTCCACCACAGCGGCTTTGGCATTGACCAGGCCCAGCAGGTTGAGTTCATCGACCGAGACCGCACGGCCGCCATTGGCGATGCTGATGCTGGTGCCGATCAGGTCCAGCACATTGACATCGGCCTGCAGCGCGCTGGAAATCGTTCCATCCGGCGCGACCACGCGTGCGAACAGGCCGCCACCGCTGTCATCGGTGCCGAGTTTCACCTCCAGCTGCTTGAGGTCGATGCCCTTCACGACCAGGGCATTCTCCAGGGCACTCAGGTCCACGTGGGCAACGCCCTGCTGGGTGAGCAGGTCAACGGTCGCCTGAAGGATCTTGCCCAGCTTGACCTTGCGGCCGGCCAGCAGATTGTTGAACTCCGCCACGCCCATGTTGACGTCGATCGGAATGCCCAGTGCCTGCAGCAGTCCGTTCGGGGTGATATGCGCCTGTGCAAGGCCGTCGTAGCCGAGCAGGGTGGTCTTGTCGAGGTCGGCACCCACCAGTTTCAGGACATTTCCCAGTGGCGTGTTGCCATTGATGCGCAGCAGTTGCGAGCCGACACTGAAAACCGCCGTCGGTTCTGCACGGCGCGCCACCGCCTGGGCGGTCACGGTCGGCAGGCTGCTGTTCTGCCCGAAGAAGGGAAGCACCGCGCGGCGGGTGATGACACGGACAGCATTGCGTTGATTCGCTGCATCGACGACCGGGCTGAAGTGCCCTTCGGTGGCGCGGGTCACGTTCCAGTTTCCGCAGCGGATTTCCAGGCTTCCTGCGAAGGTGTTCTGGGTGAGTGCGCTCTGCCGCGCAGCACTGTTGTCGCTGTTGTCCGAGGTGCACAGTTCCAGTCGCTGCGCTCCGGCCAGTGCGGCCAGATCAGCGACTTTCTGTGCATCGCGCTTGGCCCAGAACAGGTAACCGATCTCGATCAGGCCCAGCATCGCCAGCAGTGCCAGCATGACCAGCATCATGGTGATCGACATGCCGCCCCGTGGGCGGCTGAAACTGAACTGGCGTGGGCGTTTCATGGCCTACCTCAGCGTCCGGATGAGGATGATCCCTTGGACTTGGCGACATCGGCTTCAAAGAAGTCCGGGATCTCGTGTTCGAAACTCTTCATGTAGCGGGCGTAGCTCAGCGTCGCCTGGTCGCCGAGGATCGGCAGGTGCTGTCCGGCCTGTTGGCCCGATGCCTGCAGGCGGAACAGATTGCGCGTGGTATCGCCGATCTGGCTGCGGCCGGGCCGCGGGGCTGCAGTGCTGCCGTCGGTGTTGGCCACTGCTGCAGGCGCCGCCTGAGGCACCGGTGCTGGCGGGGCCGCCAGGTCCACGGTGGGCAGTGACTCGGACTGCCGCGGCTGCGAAGCCGACGCAGCCGGCGTGCTGCCGCCAAGCATCTGCCCGGTCAGCGGCTGTTGCTGCGCCTGCACGGCGGCGGCTGGCAGCAGGCAGATCAGAACGGGCAGCAGGCGTCGGGTCAGGGGCGTCGCGGTCATGGTGTGTTCCCGTTCGGGTGGTCGGAGGCGCTGAAGCGTTCCAGCATCGAGGGCGGCAGGCGCTGCGGATCGCGTTCATCGCGGCTGTCGCGGCGCGGTTCCGCCGCCAGTCGCGTGGCGCCGGGCGGGTTGCCGGCGGCATCGCTGGCGAGAGCACGGGCAGCGGCCGGCACGACTGCGGCGGCTGCCGCTGCGGCCTGGCGCTGCTGCAGGCGGGCACGGATGTGCGCCGCCTGCTGCTGGATGCTGAGCCGGGTCTCTTCGTTGAGGTTCGCTTGCTGGGCGAGGCGTTCGGCAGTGGCGGTGTCGCCCCGCAGTACCGCCCAGAGGGCGAGGTTGGCGGTGGCCTTGGCATTGCCCGGCGACAGCTCCAGCGCCTTGGCCAGGGGTTCGCGCGCGCGCTCGAACTGCCCGGCGCGCAGCCGCGCATAGCCCAGGTCGCCGAGATAACTTGTATTCAATGGCTGCAGTTCGGTCGCCCGCGCCAACGCCTGCTCACTGCCGGCGTCGTCGTCGCGGCGCGCGGCAATCAGGCCCAGGCCATGGGCGGCCGCGGCGGCCTGGGGGCCACTGGAAAGATCGCGGTACAGGGTGACCGCGGCATCGGCCTGGCCGGTCTCGCGCAGCGCGTCGGCCTGCAGCAGGCGCAACGCCGGCGGATCGCCGTAGCGCTGGCGGAAGGCGTCGACGTGGGCGAGCGAGGCATACCATGCGCCTTGCTGCTGCATGCGCTCGATCAGCTCCAGGTAGGCATTGCGGCTGTCCTGCGGTGCCGGTTCGGGCGCGGCCAGGCTGGGCGCGCGCAGGTACTTCGGCGTGGTCGATGCACAGCCGCTGGCGCCGGCAACGGCAGCCAGGGCAACAATCAGGCAGGAAGTGCGCAGGGCAGGCATCAGGGGGACCCCATCTTGGACATGGTGGTGGCCAGCGCGACCAGCGCCGGACCGGCAAGGACCAGCATCAACGCTGGCAGCAGGGTCAGCATCATCACCACGGTCATCTTCACCGAGAGCTTGCCGACCTTTTCCTTCAGCGTGTTGCGACGCTGCTCGCGCAGGCGGATGCTGAACTGCCGCAGGGGCTCCTGCACCGCGCCGCCATGGGCGTGCACCTGCAGGATCAGCTGCATCAGGCTGGTCAGGTCATCGTCGGCATAGACCTCGCTCAGCCGGCGCAGCGACTGTGCGCGCGTGCGGCCGTGGGTATAGGCGATGTTGGCCTCCTGCAGCTCGCCGCCGAGGACCGGCAATGCATCGCGCAGCTTGTCGCCGAGCGTCTGCAGGCTCTGGTCCATGCTGAAGCCCACGCCTTGCAGCAGACGCAGCAGGTCGATCAGCAGCGGCAGCTCGTTGTCGACCGCTCGTCGGCGTCGTTTCACCCAGGAGGAGAGAACGAACTTGGGCAGCAGCAGGCCGGCGGCGAGGGCGCCGATGATCACCATGATCCTGGCCAGCCCGGTGACGCTGCTGAATGTCAGCACCAGTACCAGCACCAGCACGGCCAGCAGCAGGCGCAGGCCGAGGTAGATGGCCGTACCGCGGCGGGTGTTCCACCCGGCCAGATCCAACAGCAGCCGGTCTTCATTGGCCAGCAACGCCGTTTCCAGCCGGCCGCCGCTGAGGGCACGGCCGAAGCGTTCCAGCCAGCCCAGCGAATCGTGCCGCGCAGGCTCGGTGTCACGGGACGCCTCGCGCGGCTGCAGGGCGGTCTTCAAGGTGGCCGTTGTACGTTGCTCACGATGGCTGCGCACCCAGCCGCCGATACCGAGCAGGGCGATACCGGCGGCCAGCACGAGCAGGGAGAGGGCGAACCAGGCGCTGGCGCTCATCGGTTGTCTCCGGCGGGGCGAAGGGGGTTCATAGCGACTTGGCCAGGCGATACAGCAGGAAGCCACCGACAAGTTCCATGCCCAGTGCAAGCAGCAGGATCTTGTGGCCGAGCGGATCGTGCAGCACCGGCTGGAAGAAGTCCGGGCTGGTGATCGCCATCAGTACCGCGCAGGCCGGTGGCAACAGGCCCAGCACCCACGCTGACATCCGCGTCTCCGAGGTGGTCGCTGCAAGCTCCTGCTGGGCCTGTTCCAGATCGCGCATGAAATCGCCCATGCGCTGCAGGATCTGGTCGGAGCGCCCGCCGATGCGCACGCTGACACCGATCACCACCGACAACACCTTCAGCACATCCATGCGATAGGGATGCGAGGCCTGTGCGAGTGCACGGTCCAGCTCCATGCCGCTGCGTGCAAAGCGCACCGTGGTGTCCAGCAGCCCGCGCAACGGCGCGCTCGTCTGCATCGACGCAACCTGGAACGCGGCCTGCAGGCTGTTGCCCAGTGCGGTCAGCCGCACCAGGTTGTCGAGGAAGTCCGGCAGCTGATGCAGCAGTTGCGCACGCAGCTTCGTGGTCCGCCGCATCACCCACAGCCAGCAGCCAAGCAGGTACAGCAGCAGGGTCAGCGGAAACATCCATGCGGTGCCCAGCCGCAGCATCGCCACCACCGACAGTATCAGCCCCGGTATCAGCAGCATGATGGGAATTTTCCAGCCGGTCTGCAGCCCTGCGCGCTGCAGCAGGCCATCCAGCGGCAGCACGCGGCGCCCGGCGCTGGCGGGCCGCGCCGGGTCGTTGGCAGCGGTGACGGACGGCCCGGCGGGTGCTCCGCTCGTGGCGCTTCCGCGCGAAAGCTGCTGCTCGGCGTGCCGCATTGAAACCTGGCGCTGCTCACGGCTGCTGGCCGTGCCCCACAGCCAGGCTGCCAGCGCCAGCAGCACCGCGATGATGCTCAGCATGCCCAGCAGCGCGCCGGTTCCCATGCTCAGAAGTCTCCGTAGAGCGATTCGCGCAGCTGCTGGCGGAACGGCTCCAGCTTGTGCGAGTGCGGATGGAAGCCCAGCCCGACCCAGCGATCGATCTCTTTGCCGTTGCCGTCGATCTGCAGTTCGTGGCGGAACATTTCCTGGGTGGTGATCAGGTTGTCGCTGACCCCGGTGATCTCGGTGATCGAGACCAGCACGCGGCGGCCGCTGCCCAGGCGCGAGATCTGCACGATGAAGTCGATGGCACTGGCGATCTGCCGGCGCAGGCTGTCCTCGCTGCCCTGGAAGCCGGCAAAACCGGCCAGCATCTCGATCCGGTACAGGCAGTCGCGGGGCGAATTGGCGTGGATGGTGGCCATCGAGCCGTCGTGGCCGGTGTTCATCGCCTGCAGCATTTCCAGCACCTCGGCACCGCGCACTTCGCCGACGACGATGCGGTCGGGGCGCATGCGCAGGCTGTTGCGGACCAGATCGCGGATGCTGACCGCACCGTGCCCTTCGGCGCCGCCGATACGGCTTTCCAGGCGAACTACATGCGGGTGGTTGAGCGAGAGCTCGGCGGTGTCTTCGACGGTGATCACGCGCTCGTTCGCGGGGACGTAGCTGGCCAGGGCGTTCAGCAGCGAGGTCTTGCCCGAGCTGGTGCCGCCGGACACCAGGATGTTGCAGCGACCCAGTACCATCGCCTTCAGCAAGGCCTGCATCGGCGCATCGAAGGTGCCCTTGGCCAGCAGTTCATCGGGGGTGAACGGGTCCTTGCGGAACTTGCGGATGGACACCATCGGTCCATCCACCGCCAGTGGCGAGATGATCGCGTTGAGACGGCCGCCGTTGGGCAGGCGCGCATCGACCATCGGATTGGAGTCATCCAGGCGGCGTCCAAGCGGGGCGAGGATGCGGCGCAGGATGCGCAGCAGATGCGTATCGTCGGTGAAGCGCTGGGTGGCCCGCTTGAGCTGGCCGCCCTGGGACACGTGCACATCCTTGAAACCGTTGATCAGGATGTCTTCGATGGACGGGTCGTGCAGCAGGTCGTCCAGCGGGCCGAAGCCGGTCAGCTCCTTGACCAGGCCGTCGGCAACCACCTGCATCTCCTCTTCGTTGATCGGGATGCGCCACTCCTGGATGAAGCCCACCGTCTGCACCTGCACCCAGCGGGCGATGGTGTCGGGGGCCCAGGAATCGATGTCGATGCGCTCGTCCTCGATGCTGTTGAGCAGGTGCTCATGCGCGGCCGACAGCACCTTCTGGTACTGCTCGGTCTGCGCGAACGGCTGATGGCCCGGCGAGCTTTCGGGCAGCACCGGCCGGGCAACGGCATGCGGGAACGGGGTTACCTTGTCTTCCATTGCGATCCACCCAGGGCAAGGGAGAGTCTTTCCCGCAGGCCCTGCGCCTGGACCGGGCAGGCAGCCGGATCCAGGCGCGAAACCAGCGGGGCGAGGGCACGCAGGTAGGGGTCGCGCGGCGCATCCTGCAGCAGCAGGTGGCCCTGGCTGGCAGCCAGGCGCACGCGCGGTCGTTCGGGAAGCGTGGCCAGCAGGGGAACCTCGAAGCGGCGCGCGATCTGCTCCGGGCTCATGCCGCTGCTGTCATCGTGGCGGTTGATCACCAGCTGCAGGCGCTTCTCGCGTTCGCGCTGGCCGGCAAGATGCTTCAGTGCCTGGTCGAGCGACACCAGTGTGGCAATGGAGGCATCGGTGACCAGCCAGATCTCGTCGGCCTGGTCCAGCAGCAGCGGCGGCAGCTGACGCAGCGGGCAGCCACCGGCATCACACAGCACGCTGGCGAACACGGTGCGCAGGCGCTGCAGCAGCGCACCCGGATCGGACGGCGGTACCGCATCGCTGCCGCTGGCGCGGTCCAGCAGCACCAGCCCGGAATCGTGACGGGCCATGGCCGTACGGGCGAGGGTGGCGTCGATGCGACTGGCGTTGCGCAGCGCGTCTTCGTAGTGGAAGCGGCTGTCCAGGTTGAGGTACAGGGCGAGGTCGCCCGAAGGCTGGGCCAGCTCCATCAGCAGGCCATCCTGCTGCAGTGCCTCGCCCTGTGCCAGCGCACGGGTCTGCTGTGCCAGCACCGAAAGATGCGCGGCCAGCGTACTGGTGCCGACCCCGGCGCGCACGCCCAGCAGGACGATCAGGCGGGCCTTGTGCGCCTGCTGCGCGGCGGCAGCCGGTCGTGGTGACAGGGCGCGACGCAGCGCGGCCTCGATGCCGACGTTGTCGCTGTCCAGGTCCAGCACATCACGCAGGCCCGCCCGCAATGCGATGACAACGCCTTCCACCTGGCCGGCACTGGTGGCACCGACTGCAACCAATGCCAGATCCGGCTCGGTCTGCTGCAGTTGCTGCGCCAGCACGCTGGAGGCGGCCGCATGTTCCGGGCGGAAGTCGAGCAGGACAAGGCTCTGCGGCCCGCGTTGCAGGTCCTGGGCGGAGGTCGGCGTGCTGCTGTCCTGCCAGTGCAGGGTGGTGGTTGACGGCAGTTTCGCCGCCAGCCGGGGCAGCAGTTCGCGATCCATTCCGTACAGGACCAGGTTCATCGGCGGTCCTTGCGGATGCAGCGGCTGGGCAGTGGCGTAGGGCATGGGCGTGGTATCGCAGGCATCATGGAATCAGCGTGAGAAGCCGGGCACCGGGTCCTGGCTGATAGGACCCAGCAGCCAGGCGCCCCATTCGGGCATGTGCGGCTTGGCCTCGCGGTCGCCGGGCAGCGGCAGCTCGGTGTTGCGTGCCAGCGGCTTCACCAGGCGTGGCGTGACGATGATCACCAGTTCCTTGTCCTGGCGCTTGTAGTCGAAGTTGCGGAAGAACGAGCCGATGATCGGCAGGTCACCCAGCAGCGGGATCTTGCCGACGCTGGAAACCACGTTGGAACTGACCAGGCCACCGATCACGAAGCTCTCGCCATCGCCCAGTTCGACCGTGGTATCGGCGCGGCGGGTGGTGATGGAGGGAATCTGCACGCCGTTGAGCGCGATGGCGTTGCTGTAGTCCAGGTCGCTGGCTTCCGGTGCGACTTTCAGGGCGATGCGGTTCGGTGCCAGTACCGTCGGTGTCACGGTCAGGCCGATGCCGAAGGGCTTGTAGGTGATGGTGGTGGTGCCCAGTCCCTGCGGTTCCAGGATCGGCAGCTCGCCGCCGGCCAGGAAACTGGCACTCTGCCCGGACAGCGCGACCAGTGTCGGCTCGGCCAGCACACGCGCCATGCCATTGCTCTGCAGCAGGTCGACGTCGGCATTCCACAGGCCCTTGGTAGAGCCGAACACCAGGCGGAAGGCCGAAGAAATGGGCGATTCGGCTTCGTTGCCGGAGTTGCCTTCCTTCATGCCGGGCAGGATGCCGGTATTGCCCGGCAGCTGGCCGCCCGGGCGGGCGAAGCCGTAGGCGAAGTTGCCATTGCGGTTCTGGAAGCTGATGCCGATCTGCTTCAGTGCGGTCTTGTTGAACTCGACCACCTTGACCTCGACCTGGACCACGCCGCCGCTGCTCACCGTGGATGCGTCGGCAAGCAGGCCATCCTTGCCCAGGGCCATGGCAGCAGTCTTCTGCGCCTGCATGTGCGACAGCACGCTCTCGGTGCTTCCCTGCAGCAGGCCCTGATTGTCCTGCTGGGTGAATACCAGCCCGTTCGCGCCGGCATCGGCCGCACCCTGCACCGCACTTTGTACCCGCACCTGCAGGCGCTGTGGTTCGGTCTGCTTGCGGTGCCAGAGCAGGAGCGTGGTGGTGCCCGGCGCCTTGCCGACCAGCAGGGCCTGGCGTTGGCCGCGCAGCATCACGATATCGGCCACGCCCGGATCGGCAATGGCGACCCGCTCCAGATCACCCGGCAGGGTCCAGGGGCGCTGCTCACGCGCCTGCAGCACCAGGTCGTCGGCGGCCACGCTTGTCGCCGGTGCCAGCAGCACCAGCAGCAGGGCCAGCCAGCGCTGGCGGGGGGAAGGGCGTGGACTGCGGCGACGTTCGGTCATGGATGCGCTCGATGCAGGTCAAAGGGAACCACGGGGGGCGGAGCTGTCACCTCGGATGATTTCGATGCCCGATGCGCGTGGGGCGCTGCGCCGTGGTGCGGGTACGCGTGCCGGGGCATCCTGGGTGCTGCGCGCGGTTGCGTTGCTGCGGCCGGCTAATGCATCGCCGTCGATGCCGGCGAAGGCGTGATTCTCTGGCCGCTGCAGCGCAAGCTGCTGTTCCGCATCCAGGCCACGCAGGGGATCAATCACCCCGCGTGCCTGCGGGAACAGCGCCAGATCGGGCTGGCCGGAATCGGCAGGGTTGCGCAGGGCGAGGAACAGCTTGCCCTGCTGTGCACCCAGCAGCAGCCGGTTGGCATCGGCCACCGGCACCGCCAGTACCGCGCTGCGTGCCGGCTGGGCGGTCCCGCTGCCCGTGCTCTGGGTGCTGCTGCTTCCGGTGATGTCGGCGGCGCGCGGATCGTTGCGGCCATCGGCCTCGTTGCTGGCAACAGCGTCATGGTTGGCCGGGGCGATGTCCTGCTGGCCATAGCTGAGCACGCGCAGGCGCGACAGCAGCAGGCGCGTCTGTGCTGCGTCGGCCGGGCCGCTGGCAGTGGATTGGGCATTGCGCAGGTTGAGGAACACGTCGACGAAATCACCGGGCAGGATGCGGTTGCCGGCCCCCACCAGCTCGTCGACCGGGACCGCCAGTGCGCGTTCCCCGGGGCGCAGCTGCAGCGAGAATCCCTGCGCGAGTGCGTTGCTGCTGATCGCCGTGCCTTCGGCGATGTCCTGCACCGGCACCTTTCCGACCACGGCGGAAATGCTGGTGGCGGCACCGGCAACCGGGGCGCTGCGCTGTGCGAGACGCAGTCCGTTGGCAGAGATCGGTTCGCCGGCCGGCAGTCGCGCCACCGCTTCCACCACGGTGATCGCCTGGGCTTCGCTCTGCGTCATCGGGGCAACCGTTGCCGGTGCGGCCTGCTTGCGCCCGATCATCAAGGCGATCACCGCCAGCAGCACGGCCAGCCCGATCAGGGCGACGGCAGCAATGCGGGTCAACTTGAGCATGGAACCGTCTCCTGTACCGAACGTCAGTTGCCGCTGCCGAGGTCGAGCTGAGCGACCGCGACGCTGCGGATGGGAGCCCGCATCACCCACTTGTAAAGCGTGGCGGTGCCGGGCAGGAAGGGATGGCTTGCGTAGTCGTAGCTGACCGTCACGGTCATGCACTGGGCGCTGGCCAGTCCGGCGCAGGGGGCCTGCGCGGAAACCAGAATGGCGTTGTTTCCGCCATTGCTGCAGTCGACCGGCTGACCCGAGAAGTTCAGCAGCCACTGCATCGAACTACGCGCTGCAACGCAGGCGGCAGTACGGCGTTCGTTGGCGCTGCCATAGCGCAGCGATGCACGTGCACCCTCGGCCGAGGCGGTTGCCAACGTCTGCTGGGCCGCCATGATCATTACGCCGGAGAACGTGAACAGCAGCAGCGGCAGCAGGCCCAGCATCAACATCAGCGCGAACTCGATGCTGGCCGCGCCACGTTGCCGGCGTCGGTTGTGGATGTTCATGCCACACCTCCGTACGTGCTGATGAGGACCCAGGCGATGGCGGATACCGCCAGGTAGGCGGCGTAGGGAATGCCTTGGCGTCCCTGGCGGGCGCTCTGCATCCCGCGCAGCGCCGGGTGCGAATGCCATTGCGAACTTGCCCGATGCATATGGGCTTGAAGGCCGATGGGCAGTACTGGACCCAACCGTCGCGATACCAGCACCAGTGCGGCATGTGCGCCCGCTGCCAGGCTGGCCGCGATCCAGATCGGCAGCAGTGCCTGCCAGCCCAGCATCAATCCCAGTACCGAAAAGAATTTGACATCACCGGCGCCCATCCAGCGCACTGCATGGAAAGGCAGCAATGCGACCAGGCCGAGCGCCGCGCCGGCAACGTGGGAAGCCCACGGCAGGCGCGGCGCGTTGAACTGTCCGGCGATGAGCACGACAACGGTGATCGCGCATGCGGACAGCAGCCAGGCGTTGGGCACCCGACGGGCGTACAGATCGCTGATCGCGATCCGCAGGCACACACCGATGGCCAGCAATCCCAGCAGTGTCATCGCACCCTCCATTGTCCGTCAGTGGACGCTCAGCAGTTGCTGTCCCTGATCAGCCTGGGACGCGGCTCAGGCCGGCGTGTTGCCCGATGCCTTGTCGGCAAGCTTGGTGAGATTCTCAAAGAGCGTTTCGAAGAAATCCTTGATCTGCGTGCTGCCCAGTGCGATCAGGACACCCGCAATCACAGCCGCCAGCAGGCCGTACTCGAGTGCGGTGACGCCATCTTCTTCCTTCAGGAACTTGCGGATCGATGCGTTCATGACGTTTGTCTCCCTCTACCTGTCTGCTACAGGACACCTGTTGGGCGGTGGCCCGGCTCCGCCGGGATCGTCCGTGGACCTCCGCACGTCCTGGCGGAGGAGGCACGGCGGGATGGACCCGCTGTGCTCAAGCAGGGTGATCGTTTCCAGGCGGGACGCCGTTCGCGCAACCGCGACCGCGCGGCGCGGGGCCGGTGGTCGACGTGTCGAGCGATACGTGCATGGTCATGCTGTCCCCCTGGGTGCGGTCATTATCAAAGACCGGATCACCGTGTTATCGACTTTGCCTGAATGGCGGCCGGCTGCAACCGGAACCTATATGCAAATTCGGCAGAATCCCATTGGCCCTTAATTTTAAAGCCGGGTTCTGTGACGGAAATCCGTTCGTCCGCACAACGATTCATCGACGTGCAGATAATGTGAGGCAGGCTTCAGGTCGCATGCGAAAACTGTGCCAAACGCGACAATCTGATTTTCACCTCTGTATCCATCTTATTCAACGCGGTGCAGATGTTTACCCCGTTGAATTATCGGGCATACTCGCATTCAAGTACTCGCGTTTCTTTTGGGGTGCGCACCTTGGCGGCGCGCATCCCGGTGATGGAAGAGATTCCATGAGAGGTGCGCGCCCTGTCAGGCAGTGGGGGCCGTGCCGCACGGCGGATAATCGGGGGGACGACACTGTCATGGTCGATGGTGGGGTAGGAGACAGCGACGACAGCGGCCTGCGGTCGATCGACCTGGCGACGCTGAGCGGCGTGCTTCGTGTATGTGATGTCGAACTGCTTCTGCTCGATGGCAATGGGCCGCGGGCGGCCTTCGCGTCACGCGTGCACGAGGAGGCGTTGTTCTGCAGCATCAGCTGTGGATTCCATTGCCGTGGACGTTTCATGCTGCCGCCGGACTGGGCGATGCTGGGGTATCTGCATGCGACCGATGAAACCCTGAGCTGGTGCCATGGCGTACCGCTTGCCCCTGGGATGGCGCTGACCGTGATGCCCGAGGGCATCAGCGAGTTCACCCTGAGCCCGGGCACGCACATGACCCTGATGCTGGTGCCGGTGGCACGGGTGCAACGCAAGCTGACCGAACTGAGCCTGCGCAGCACGCCGCCGGCCGGACAGGCGCTTTCACTGTTCAATCTCGCCAGCGAGGCCGCCCCGCTGGCACAGCATTACCAGCAGCTGCACCTGCAGCTGGGCCAGGGCGCGGGCCTGCAGCCGGAAGAAACCGAGCGGCTGCTGCACGAACACGTGCAGGCACTGCTGGGTGCGGGTTCCGCCGAACGCCCGGGTTGCAGCCGTGCGCGGCGCACGCATTATCTGATCGCACAGCGGGCGGAAAACTTCATGCGCCTCAACCTGCGCCGCAATATCTACATGAATGAGATCTGCGACGCTGCCGGTGTCAGTGAGCGTGGGCTGCGCTACGCGTTCGAGGACCTGTTCGGTACGTCGCCCAATCGTTACCTGTCGATGCTGCGCCTGTGCGCAGCCTGCCGCAGCCTGTCGATGGCCGATTCCAGCCGCCGTTCGGTCAAGGCCATCGCCCTCAGTTGTGGCCTGTGGGACCTGTCGCGTTTCGCCGACAACTACCGCAAGGTCTTTGGTGAACTGCCGCGTGACACGCTGATGCGCGCACCCGCGCAGATCGGCCAGCCCGCCTGATCCAGGCCCCATAAGGGTTTCCCGGCGGTTCCTGCCGGAATTGCATATCCGCTTGCCGATATGGTTGCCGCTTCTGCATAACCGGCTGCCGATTCCGACCGTGGATTTGCCGGAATGCGCGATTGCCGTGCCGGAATGAAGTGCGCAGCCGCCGTTGCAAACGCTGAAATGTCAGTCACCTGCCTAACGGCAAGTCCACTGACATTCCAGTTGTTCGCCTACGGGGGAAATGCTCATGAACCGCATCTACCGGCGTGTATGGAACCGCCAGCTCAATGCTCTGGTTGTGGCCTCGGAACTGGCCACCGGCGATAGCGGCGGCAGCGCCGCCCGCGATCCGCGCAGTGTCCTGCTGATGCCGACCGCACTGGCCCTGGCCCTGCTGTGTGCGCTGGCCAGCGGGCATGCAGGAGCATCCGAATCCAATCAGTCGCTGCGTGATCTGCAGGCACTGGCCGCGAAGTACGCGCAGCCGATGCCGGTCAAGGTCGACGCAGAAGTCGCGCTGGCCGCGGCATCGCGCCAGGCGCAGAGCAGTCCGGCGATCAGCGCAGACGCGCGTGTGGGCCTGCAGCTGAGTACGACCTCGCTGCCGATCGTGCGCGACGTGCTGCCGGCTACCGTACAGGTGAAGCTGGCGGCGAACGCCGCGCCGAAGCAGGTCGCGGTTCCTGCACTGGCCGCCGATGTTCGCGCCAATGTCGGGCTGGGGCACGCAGCGTCCAATGTGGCGAAGATTGATGCCTCGCTGGCGGCCAACGTTGCGCCGTCCGCGCATGCGCCGCTCGGTGTGGCTGCGGATGCGCAGGCGAAGGCCAGGGTTGGCATCGCCGGTGCCCAGGTGGCCTCGATCGATACCGGTGCCAAGGCGGCCGCCGCTGTTGCTGGCGCATCCGCTGGCTCGCTGTCCGGCCTCAAGGCGTCCGTTGACGGTAAGGTGGATTCGCAGCTGAAGCTGGCGGGCCACCAGATCGACGGTCAGGGGCAGGTCAAGGCGACGGCAGCGGTCACGTTGCCGGCAAAGGAGGAGCTGCCAGGCGAGACCCATGATCGTGCGATCACCGCAGCTTTCGATACCGGTGTTGCCGGCAAAGTGCGCGTGCAGGCGCCCGATGGCCAGGAAGTCGTGGCCGACCGCAATCTTAAGCTGGCCGGCCAAGCGACTGTGGCAGCGCAGAACAGCGCACTGGGCGTGGGTGGCCTGGTGGGCGGCGTTGTCGGCGCGGCAGGTGGCGCCGTGGGTGGCGTGCTTGATGGCACCGTAGGCAACACGGTTGGTGCGGTGGGCGGAGCAGTGGGCAGCACGCTCAATGGCGCGGTTGGCACGGTTGGTGCAGTCGGCGGCACTGTGGGTGGTGCACTCAACGGCACGGTCGGTTCGGTCGGCAGCACCGTCGGCGGCGCACTCAACGGAGCGGTTGGCACGGTTGGTGCAGTCGGCGGCACTGTGGGTGGTGCACTCAACGGCACGGTCGGCTCGGTCGGCAGCGCCGTCGGCGGCGCACTCAACGGTGCGGTTGGCATGGTTGGTGCAGTCGGCGGCACTGTGGGTGGTGCACTCAACGGCACGGTCGGTTCGGTCGGCAGCACCGTCGGCGGGGCACTCAATGGTGCGGTTGGCACGGTGGGTGCAGTGGGTGGCGCCGTGGGCGGCACGCTCAACACTACAGTGGGTGCGGTGGGCAGCACCGTCGGCGGTGTACTCAATGGCGCTACAGGTGGCAGCACCGGCGGCCTCGGTGGCCTGCTGGGCGATACGCTCGGCAATGTCGGCGGCGCCGTCGGTAACCTGCTCAACGGCAACCTCAATGGCACCATCGGCAATCTCGGCAGCGCCGTGGGTGGCCTGGTCGGTGGCACGCTGAGCGGCCTCGGCCTGACCAAGCCCTCGGCGATTCCGCCGACCAGCCCGAAGGCGCCGGCTCCGGCCGATCCGAACGCGGGCCTGATCATCGGCACCGGTGGCCTGGTCGGCAATGTCGGGCAGCTGATCGGCCCGACCACCACCAGCCTGTTCGGCGGCAACGGCTACCTGAGCAACGGCAACCTCAAGCTCAGCAACGCCAACGTGATGCAGACCTACTCGACGGTCAATGTGCTGGGCCTGCCCGTGGTCAACCTGTCGCCGGTCGGCAGCACCCTCAATGGCCTGGGCGGCGCCGTCACCGGCGGCAGCTCGCACCTGACCCTGATCGGCGGTGTCACCTCCGACAGCTACATCTACAACATCAACAACGGCAATCCCGGCGGCCTGCTCGGGCTGCTGCTGCCGAAGGATTCGCCGGCATGGGCGGCCAAGTGCCTGGATATCGTCCTCGCCGACATCTCCTGCTGGGCCGTCAACGCCGCGCAGGACTACCAGGTGCTGATGGGTGACGGCGCCTTTGCCAACGGTTCTAAGGAAGTGGTGATCGGCGCCAATGCCCGCCACGAACTGCCGAAGGTCGATGCCAACGTGGCCTTCCCGGGTGCAGGCACCAATGACCCGAGCAACCCGACCGGCGTGCCGACCGCGGACTACGCCGCACGCATGGGCCATTCGGTGATCGTCGGCGACAGCGCGGTGGGCACGGCCAACGGGCAGACCCTGCTCGGTGCCGAGGCGACCTCCAACCAGGCCAATTCGGTTGCACTGGGCTACCGTTCGGCCGCGCTGCGCGGTGCCCAGGCCAGCTACAGCGCCTATGGCCTCACTGCGCCGCAGGTCTCGGCCGGTGAAGTGTCGGTGGGTACCGCCGGTGGCGGTGAGCGCCAGATCACCAACGTGGCCGCCGGTAGTGTCAATACCGATGCGGTCAACGTGGCCCAGCTGAAGGGTGCCATCAGCCTGATCGATGATGTGGCGGCCGCTGCGGTGACCTACGATCTGGACGGTGCCGGCAATCCGAACTATCGCCGCGTCACGCTCGGTGCGGGCACCGGCACTACCACCATCGGCAACCTGGCCGGCGGTGCGGTCACCGCCGGCAGCCTGGAAGCGGTCAATGGCGGCCAGTTGGCGGCGACCAATGCGGCCATCGCCAGCTTCTTCGGCGGTCGCGCAGCCTTCGATCCGGCCAGCGGTGCCTTCACCGCACCACTGTTCGAGATCAGCACCATCTCCACCGGCGGTGCGATCGCCAAGGGTCTGTATGAGAACGCCACCGATGCCTTCGCCGCGGTCGATGGTTCGCTGGTCAATCTCAACACGCAGATCACCGACATCCGCAACGGTGGCACCAAGTACCTGCGGGTGAACTCGACCGGTACCGAGGCACTGGCCAGCGGCGCCGACTCGATCGCGGTCGGTACCAACGCCCGCGCCACCACCGCCAACAGCATCGCGGTGGGTGCCGGCAGCCTGGCTGACCGTGCCAACAGCGTGTCCATCGGTGCCGCCGGTGCCGAGCGTCAGGTCACCAACCTGGCTGCGGGTACCGCAGCGACCGATGCGGTCAATGTCGGCCAGCTGCAGGCGTCGGAACAGGGGGCACTGCGCTATGACCTCAATGGCGATGGCAGCGTCAACTACGCCAGTGCCACGCTCGGCCAGACCGGCACGGCCACCACGCTGCGTAATCTCGGCCCGGGCCAGGTCAGTGCCACCAGCAGCGAGGCCATCAACGGTGCCCAGCTGTTTGCGGCCAACCAGGCCGTGGCCACCCACCTCGGTGGTGGCGCGGCGGTCAACGCCAGCGGCGTGCTGACCGCACCGACCTACTCGATCAACAACGTCGCCGCCAACGGCACCGTGACCAAGGGCAGCTACAACGACGTCGGTACCGCCTTCGATGCGGTCAGCAACTCGCTGGCCAACGTTGCCGACCAGACCGATGAGATCGACAAGCTGGCCGTGAAGTACGACGTCGATGGCAGTGGCAACGTGCTCAACAGCGTGACGCTGACGGGTACCGGCACCGGCGCGGTGAAGATCACCAACGTCGCCGCCGGCAGCATCCTGGCCGGCAGCAGTGATGCCATCACCGGCGACCAGCTGTTCAGCACGAACAGCACCATCGCCAACTACTTCGGTGGCACCACCGCGTACAACGGCACCACCAACGTGTGGACCGCGCCGAAGTTCAGCATCTCCAGCATCGCCACCGACGGCACCTTTACCAGCGGCGACTACAACAATGTCACCGCCGCCTTCACTGCGGTGGACGGCTCGCTGAAGGTCCTCAACCAACGCATCACCAACAACAGCGGTGGCAGTGCCTACCTGGCAGTGAACTCGACCGCAGCGCCTGCAACGGCTGCCGGTGCGGAAGCGGTGGCGGTCGGCCCGCAGGCCAGTGCGGCCGGTGCCAACAGCGTGGCGGTCGGCAACGGCGCCAGCGCCAGTGCCGGCAACAGCGTCGCCCTGGGTGCCGGGTCGGTGGCCAGCGTCGGTGCGCAGAGCGGCTACACCGGCGCCTATGGCCAGACCGGCGCCAGCAACTCGGCCGGTGA
This sequence comes from Stenotrophomonas sp. GD04054, assembly GCF_029836955.1. Classification (NCBI taxonomy): domain Bacteria; kingdom Pseudomonadati; phylum Pseudomonadota; class Gammaproteobacteria; order Lysobacterales; family Lysobacteraceae; genus Stenotrophomonas; species Stenotrophomonas sp. GD04054. The sequence continues at coordinate 31,009 of NZ_JAOECR010000027.1, forward strand.
GGTTTCGGTCGGCAGCACCGGCAGCGAGCGCAAGATCACCCATGTCGCCGACGGTTCCGATACGTACGACGCAACCAATGTCGGCCAGCTGAAGAACGGCGTGAACTACGCCATCGACGAATCGAAGAAGTACACCGACCAGAAGATCCAGAACATCACCAACGTGGCCGGCAGCTTCCGCGCCAACAACACCAACAACCTGGCCGATCCGTCCGCCAGCGGTGCCAACTCGGCCGCAGGTGGCGCAGGCTCCACCGCCGCCGGTGCCAACTCGACCGCGCTGGGCAATGGCTCGCAGGCGCAGGCCGACAACTCGGTGGCGCTGGGTGCGGGTTCGGTGGCGAACCGGGCCAACACGGTCTCGGTCGGTGCCGCCGGTGCCGAACGCCAGGTGGTCAACGTGGCCGACGGTTCGCAGGCTACCGACGCGGTCAACGTACGCCAGCTGCAGGCCTCGCAGCAGGGTACGATCCGTTACGACACCACGGTGAACGGCGCGACCAACTACAACAGTGTCACGCTGGGCAGCACCAACAGCGGCCCGACCACGGTGCGTAACGTCGCCGCCGGCACCGCCGGTACCGACGCAGTCAACGTCGACCAGCTGAAGTCGGGCATGGCGCAGACCCTGGACTGGTCGAAGGCCTACACCGACGAGCGCATGGGTGGCTTCGAGCGCGACCTGCGCAAGACCGACAACCGCGCCTCGGCCGGTATCGCCTCGGCTATGGCCACCGCAGCACTGCCGCAGCCCAGCGAAGCGGGCCGCAGCATGGCCTCGGTCGCCGCCGGCAGCTACAACGGCGAGTCGGGCGTGGCGGTTGGTATCTCCGGTGTCTCCGAAGGAGGGCGCTGGATCTACAAGTTCAGCGGCTCCACCAACAGCCGTGGCGAGGCCGGTGTGGCCGTCGGTGCCGGCATCCAGTGGTGATCCCCGCCGCCGGGCCGCACGCGCGGCCCGGCATCGCGGAAACGTCCAAAGGGGGAATGACATGAAACAGCATCGCATCGCCCGCACCGGCCAGATGGCCGCAGTGCTGGGCCTGGTCCTGGGAATGGGCCTGCTGGCCGCCTGCCGCAGCCATGCGCCGGCCGCCGAAGGTCCTGCCGAAACCACCGCCGTGCAGTTCCCGGAGGCCTCGAAGGCCTCGTTGAAGGAAGGCATCTATCCCGACGTCGCCGACCTGCGCCGCTTCGCGCCGGGCATGAGCAAGCGCCAGCTGTACACGCTGCTGGGCACGCCGCATTTCAACGAGGGCATGTGGGGCGTGCGCGAGTGGAACTACCTGTTCAACTTCCGCACCGCACAGGGGGCCGAATACTTCACCTGCCAGTTCCAGGTCCGCTTCGACAGCAAGGGCATTGCCCAGGGTGGCTACTGGAAGCCTGAATCATGTGCGGCGGTGCTGGACCCGCCGCGGCCGCCGGCCCCGCCTGCACCGGCGCCGTTGCCGGAGCAGCCGTTGCGCCTGTCCGCCGATGCGCTGTTCGGTTTCGACAGCGCGGTGCTCAGTGCCGAAGGCCAGCAGGCCGTGCAGGGCGTACTGGCGCAGGTGCGCGAGGCCAGTCAGGTGCAGTCAATCCGGGTGACCGGGTATACCGACCGTATCGGCAGTGCCAGCTACAACCAGGCCCTGTCGCAGCGACGTGCCGAGGCCGTGCGCAGCGCGCTTGTGCAGGGCGGCGTGCCTGCAGCCAGCATCAGTGCCGAAGGACGCGGCGCGGCCGAGCCGATCGTGCAGTGCGAGCAGCGCAACCGTCGCGAGCTGATCGCCTGCCTGGCGCCGAACCGGCGCGTGCAGATCGCGGGTGTGGCGCAGCCACGCTGAGAATCCTGCGCCGGGGCAAGTCCCCGGCATCCCGAGTCCCCCCTGACCGCCGGCAGGACGTGGCCACGTCTCCCCCGTTGTCCACGCCTGCCGGCGGCTCAGGTTTTCCATGGTGCACGCGATGAACGCCCAATTCCTGCCTCTTTCCATGAAGACGGAAACCACACTGAGTGTGTACGGCCAGCTCGGCAATCATGCGGTGGTGCGCATTCCCGGGCGGCGACTGCCGGGATTGATCCTGCAGGCAGACACCGTGGCCGGCTTCCTGGCCCAGCTGCAGGAAGCCCAAGCCTGCCTGCGCAGTGGGCGCGCGCAGCGCACCGACGCCGAGCTGGACATGCTGATCGACGTGCTGCAGCAGTGGTATGCGCTGATTGAATCGCGCCTGGCGGACGCCGGCGAGGCGCTGTAGTAGAAAAAGGGGACGGAGGGGATTAAGTCGTTCTTGCCCCGGCTGTGCCGGAAACGACTTAATCCCCTCCGTCCCCTTTTTTGTATCAGGCGCGGGCGCGGACCAGCCAACAGGCGGCATCGACGCGCACACGGTCGCCTTCGATGAAGGGCGCGAACGCGGCCAGCGCCTTGTTTCGAAGTGCGTCGGCGCGGTCTTCGGGCAGGTTCCGCAGCGCCAGTCCCAACGGGCCCAGCTGGCCGACATAGGTCGGCAGTTCATCGCGGGCGATCGAGCAGGGCAGGTCGACCGCGACCATCTCCACATCCTTCCAGCCGGCGGCCTGCAACAGGCGCTGCACGCGCTGGCCATCGGCAAAGGCGAACTGGCCGGGTGCTCCTGGCGCGCGTGGGGGTAGATCGAGTTCATCGCCAATGGCACGCTCGGCCGTCGTCATGAATGGGTTCTCCTCTGCGCTGCGCCAGGCGATGAAACGCAGGCCGGCGCCTGGCGTTGCGGCACGATGCAGGTTGGCGAAGGCCGCGCCGGTATCCTCGAAGAACATCACACCCAGCCGCGACTGGATCCAGTCGAAGTGCGCGGAGGGCAGCGGATGCTGCTGCGCATCGGCCACGATGAAGTCCGCGTCCAGTCCTGCCGCCTCGGCGCGCTGGCGGGCCAGTGCCAGCATCGGCGCGGAGATGTCCAGGCCGGTACTGTGTGCCGCCGGGCGAGCGGCGGCTGATGCCAGCAGGCTGGCGCCGGTGCCACAGCCGATATCGAGCAGTTGCGTGACGGTTTGCGGAAGCTCGGCCACCAGCAGGTCGGCCATCGGCTGGAACAGGCCGTCGAGGATGGCCTGCTGGGCGACCCAGATCTGGCCGCCAGGGCCATTCCAGAGCGCATTCTGATCAACGGGGGATGTACTGGCCATGGCCTTGTCCTGCCGGGAAGTTGCCCATAGGTTGATGCTTGAAGGCGACTTGAGGTCAAGCCCATGCGTGAACTGGATATCGGCGAGGTGGTGAAGCGCAGCGGCGTGCCGGCCTCGACCCTGCGTTACTACGAGCAGCTCGGGTTGTTGCAGTCGCTGGGCCGTCGCGGCCTGCGCCGGCAGTACGACGAGCAGGTGCTGGAGCGCCTGGCGTTGATCGGCCTTGGCCAGTCGGCCGGGTTGTCGCTGCAGCAGATCGGGTTGTCGCTGCCGCCTCAGCGCGGATGCATTACGCTGGATCGCGAAGCCCTGCTGGCACAGGCCGATGTGCTGCAGCAGCAGATCACCCAGCTGCAGCGGGTGCGCCGCCATCTACAACGCGCGGCGGCCTGCCCGGAAGCGCAGGATGCGCGCCAGTGCGGTTCGTTCCGCAAGTTGCTGCGGGCCCAGCAGCGCCTGGCGGGTGGGTGAGAGAAGCGCATCCACGCATGGCGTGGATCTACTGCACCACGACCTCGGTAGATCCACGCCATGCGTGGATGAATCAATCGCGGGTACTGACTTCCCAGGTGGCGTGCAGCACGCCCGGCACATGCTCCATCCGCGCCAGCACCACGTCCAGCTCATCGGCACTCACGGCGGTACTGACCAGCACCGCGATCACATCGGTGGGCGCGTCGGCATGCTCGACCACCTGCACATCACCGACCGGATACTGCGCTGCTTCCAGCGCATCGACCAGGCGTTCGCGTACACGTGGCACCGCTTCGGCATCCACACTCAGGCGCACCTCGTAGGTGGCCTCGGTGGCCGTCTCGTTGATCGGGATGCGGTTGATCGCATTCACCAGCGGCCGCAGCAGGGTGTTGCCGGCGATGATCAAGACCGTCAGCAGCACGCCTTCGGCCAGCATGTCCGCGCCGGTACAGCTGCCGACCGCCGCCGAGCACCACAACGTGGCGGCGGTGTTCAGCCCGCGCACGTTCATGCCTTCCTTCATGATCACGCCGGCACCGAGGAAGCCGACGCCGGAGACCACGTAGGAGATCACCCGCACCGCCTCGGCGCTGCCGGCGATGCGCATGCCCAGGTCGACGAAGGCAGCGGCGCCGACGGCGACCAGTACGTTGGTGCGCAGGCCGGCGGTGCGTTGCCGGTACTGGCGCTCGGCGCCGATCAGCGTGCCCAGCACGAAGGCCGCCAGCAGGCTGATCACGGTGTCGGCGAAGGGGCCGGCCTGGAAGGTTTCAATGAAGCGCATGGCCGGAGTCTACCCGGTCGAGGTGACAGTAGATCCACGCCATGCGTGGATTTCGAGGCGGCCAGAAACGACTTAATCCCCTCCGTCCCCTTTTTGCGGGGTCAGTCGGTGTCCTCGACGCGCTCGCCCATCAGTTCGCGCTGGCGCTTGTCCAGTTCCTCGGCGTAGCGCTTGCGTACGAAGGCTTCGGAGACCACGCCCAGCACCTGGCCGTCGGCAGCGACCACGGCCAGTTCGTCGGCCTGGGTGTGGTCGAAGCGCTGCATCACGGTGACCACGTCCGCGCTCGGCAACAGTGACACGTCGCGGTTTTCCGCCAGTTCGCCGATCATGGTTTCGGGCTTCACGCCGTCGCCGTACACGCGCGGAATCTGCACGATCCCGGCGTAATGGCCTTCGCTGTCGATCAGGATCACGCGGCTGCCCGAGCCCAGCGGGAAGCGCTGGCGGAAGGCGGCGGCATCGAGGTCGGCCGGGGCGGTGGCCACGCCCTTGCGCATCAACCGGCCGGCGTTGAGGTTCTGCACCCAGCCGACGTCGCGGGCGCTCTTGATGGTCTCGCCGCGCAGGTGCATGCGCCAGGTCGAGAACGAGTAGCCGAACCACTGCCGCACGAGCGTGCTGGAGACCAGCACCGCGCTCATCACCACGCTGGTCAGCAGGAAGTCGTGCGTGCCTTCCAGCACCAGCATGGCCATGGTCATCGGTGCGCCGACCACCGCAGCGGCCAGTGCGGCCATGCCGGCCAGCGCGGCGGAAGTGGCGTCGATCACCGGCACGCCGGTGGCCATCGCCAGCAGGCCGGCGAACAGGGCACCGACCAGGGTGCCCATGAACAACGAGGCGAAGAACAGGCCACCGCGGAAGCCGAAGCCCAGCGAGATGCCGGAGGCCAGGCACTTCAGGGTCAGCAAGCCGCCGATCCAGATCAGTGGCAGGTGCGTGGTCAGGTCCAGGTGCAGCGCGCCATGGCCGGACGACAGCACCTGCGGACTGGCCAGTGCCAGCGGAATCAGCAGCAGGCCGCCCACCACCGGCCGGCCCCACAACGGCAACGGGCTGCGCTTGACCGTGCCCTCGATCGAGGCAATCAGCCGCATCACCGCGATGCCGACCATCGCGCAGCAGCAGCCGAGCAGACCGTAGATGGCGTAGTCGGCGGCGCGGACATCAATCGTCGAGGCCGCCGGCAGCAGGTAGGCCTCGATGCCGGCCTGGTCGGCCACGAACGCGCCGGCCAGCGCGGCGACCGCGACCGGGGCGAGTGCGGCCGGGGTATAGGCGCCGATGACGATCTCGAAGGCGTAGAACGCACCGGCCAAGGGTGCACCGAAGGCGGCGGCGATGGCACCGGCGGCACCGGCGCCGACCAGGATGCGCACGTCGTTGCGGCGCAGGCGCATCACCCGGCCCAGCTGCGAGCCGCTGCCCGCGCCCATCTGCGTATACGACGCCTCCAGCCCGACCGAGGCGCCGCAGCCGTTGGACAGCAGAGTCTGGGTCAGCACGATCAGGTTGTCGCGCATCGACATGCGGCCGCCGTGCAGGGCATTGGCTTCCACCGCATCGAGCAGGGGCCGCTTGAGCCGGGTCGCGGCCAGGCTGACCAGGCCGACCAGCAGGCCACCGAGCGGCAGTACCAGCAGCGCGGTCCAGGTCAGCGAGGGCAGGGAACTCAGGCGCATGCCGTCGTCCAGCCCGTACAGGGTGCCCTGTAGCCAGCGTGCGATGCCGGACTGCAGCAGGGTCAGGTAGCCGGCGATCAGGCCGACCAGCAGGGCAAGCGCAATGAACCACAAGTCGCTGCCGCGCAGGCGCAGGCGCAGGCCCTGGAAGGCCAGATGCAGGCGCGATGGCGAAACAGGCAATGACATGGTGGCGGCATGATACGCCGCCACCGTGATCGCCGCCGTCACTGCATCGGGCGGTTACTGCGTCAGAAGCGGTAGCGGCCCTGCAGGTAGAAGGTGCGTGGCGCGGCCACCATGCGGCCGGCGTTGCCATCGACGTTGCGGGTGTACCAGCGCTTGTCGGCCAGGTTGTTCACGCCCAGCGCGATCTCGCTGTCACCCAGTCCCGGCACCTGCCAGGCCACCTGCGCGTTCCACAGGCGCACGCCCGGCACGCGGCCCACGCGCGCATCGGCGCTCTCGGCCCAGGTGTTGGCCGCATCGGAGAACTGGCCGCTCTGGTGGGTGCTGGAGACATTGAAGGTCCAGCCGGCCAGTGCATAGCGTGCGCCGACGCTGTCGGTGTCGCGCGAGTAGAACGGCACGTCCAGGCCACGGTTGTCACCGGACTGCTGGATCGCCTTGGTCCAGGTGTAGTTGGCGTACAGCTCCAGCCCGGCCAGCGCACTGCCCTCGGCGAAGCGGTACTCCAGCGCGCTTTCCACGCCCTTGTGGTCGGTGGCGCCGATGTTCTGGAAGGTTGGCGGGGTGATGCCCGGCACCTGCAGGATCTGGTTGTCGAAGCGCATCTTGAACACGGTCACTTCCGCGCGCAGTGCACCGTCCTGCCAGCGCGCACCGAGTTCGGTGGTCTTGGCGATTTCCGGATTCAGCGGGTTGCTGGCGGTCTGTGAGTTCAGCTGGATGTTCTGCACCGGCCCGAACGAGGTGGTGTAGTTGCCGAACACGGTCAGCTGCGGAGTCAGCAGGTAGGCGACGTTGATCGAGGGCAGCGCCTTGTCGTTGCGGCTGCTGAAGGTCGCCGCGCCCCCGGCCTGGCGGCGGTCCATGTCGATCCACTCCATGCGCACGCCCGGGGTAATGCGCCACTGGCCGATCGCGATGCGGTCGTCGATGTAGAAGGCGTGTGCGTCGGTGGCGTTGTCGAAGCGGGTGGTGGCACTGGCCGCGCCGGTGCGGCGGGTGACTGTGTAGCTGCGGTCGTTGCCACGCTCGCGCAGGAAGCGGTAGCCGGCGGTGATGTCGTGCACGCTGGCGCCCCAGTGCAGGCGCTGGGTGTAGCGCGGCTCGATGCCGAGCACACGGTAGTCGCGCGGCTGCACGGTCAGCTGGGTATTGGCGGCGTTGATCAGCGAGCTGGCACGGCTGCTTTCGTTGTAATAGGCCAGTACCTCGAACTCGCTGTTGGCCGACAGCGTATTGGTGTAGCCCAGGTCGATGCCGGTGCGGTGGCCTTTCCAGAAATCGGTGGGGCGCGTGTTCTGGAACGGGTCGGCTTCGTACTGGGCACGGGTCAGGCCACCCGGGGTCAGCGAGCGCACATCGTAGTAGGAGAGCTTGGCGCGCAGTTCCTGCTGTTCGTCGATGGCGTACGTGAACTTCAGCGCGAGGTCGTTGAAACGGTCATCGCTGCCCTGGCGCCAGCCGCGGCCATCCTGGCCGGAATAAAGCAGGGCCGCGCCCAGGCCGTTGTCGCCGGTGCCGCCGAGGAAGGCGTTGTACTGGGTGCTGTCACCGCCGCCATGGTCGTAGGCGGTGTAGCGCACGCCCGCTTCGCCGTGCAGGCCGGCCCCGGTGGGAATGGCACGGGTGCTGAAGTTGATGATGCCGCCCACGTTCTGCGGGCCGTAGCGCACCGCGCCGCCGCCGCGCACCACGTCGATCGATTCGATGTTGGACAGGCTGGTCGGCGCGAACGACAGCTGCGGCTGGCCATACGGCGCCACCGCCAGCGGTACACCATCCAGCAGTACAGTCGAGCGCGGCGAGTAGCGCCCAGTCAGGCCACGCACGCCGATGTTCAGCGAGACCGAACTGCCGGCGGTGCCGGAGTTGTCGGTGACCTGCACGCCGGGGATGCGGCGCATGGCATCGCCGATGCTGGCCGCGCCGCTGGCCTCGATGCGCTGGCGGTCAACCACGGTGCGCGCGCCGGCAAAGCGCTTGACGCTGTCATGCAGGCCGGTGCCCAGCCAGCTGCCGGAGACCTGGATGCTGTCCAGCGTGGTGGCGCCGTCCTGGGCGAAGGTGTTGGCAGCCGGAAGCAGGCACAGGGCGAGGGCGGCGGCCAGCGGCAGGCGGGCCGTTTGCGGGGCGTGGATGGGCATCGATGCAGGTCGTGGAAGGGCGTAAATGAGAATTATTGCTGATTCCATTCGCCAATGGAATGCGCCTCCGGTTCATGCTGATGGGCCGGTGGTAAAGTGGGCGATTGCTTCCTGACTCGCTGAGATCTGCCATGTCCCAAGCCGCTTTCTACCCCGTCGGAACCCCTGGCCAGCCGTGGGGAGCGGCGGAACGGGAGGCGTGGCGTGGCCGCCAGCAGCGCCTGCGTCGCTATGACGAGGAAGTGCTGCCGCGCATCGAGGCGCTGGCCTCGCGCTTCGACAAGGTGGCCTATGGCCAGCTCGACTACGCTGGCGAGACCTACACCTTGTTCGCCCTGCGCAGCCGCGACTGGAACCCGGCACTGCCGGCTGCACTGGTCACCGGTGGTGTGCACGGCTACGAGACCAGCGGCGTGATGGGCGCGCTGGAATTCCTCGAAAAGCACGCCGCCGACTACGCCGGCAAGGCCAACCTGCTGGTGGCACCGTGCGTGAATCCGTGGGGCTTCGAGCGCATCAACCGCTGGAATTTCGATGCGATCGACCCGAACCGCAACTTCCGCGCCGACGGCCCGGCCCGCGAGTCGACCGCGCTGATCGAGCTGGTCGCACCGATCAAGGACCAGTACGTGCTGCACATCGACCTGCACGAAACCACCGACAGCGACGAGAGCGAGTTCCGCCCGGCGCTGGCGGCGCGTGATGGCAAGCCGTTCGAGCCAGGCCTGATTCCGGATGGCTTCTATCTGGTGGACGACAGCGAGGCCCCGCAGGCGGCCTTCCAGCAGGCGGTGATCGCCGCGGTGGAAAAGGTCACCCACATCGCGCCGGCTGACGACAAGGGCGAGATCATCGGTTCGCCGGTGGTGGCGCATGGCGTGATCGAGTACCCGCTGGTGAAGCTGGGCCTGTGCGCCGGCATTACCGGGGCGAAGTACACCACCACCACCGAGGTCTACCCGGACAGCTCGCGTGCGACCCCACAGCAGTGCAACGACGCACAGGTGGCGGCGGTTTGCTCGGCGCTGGATTACGCGCTGGCCCATCGCTGACCGGTAGTGCCGGCCGCTGGCCGGCAACTGAAAAAGGGGACGGAGGGGATTAAGTCGTTTGTGCCACAAACGACTTAATCCCCTCCGTCCCCTTTTTACCCCAACGCGTCGGCCCACCAGAGTGCGGCCGGGCCTGGCGGCGCGTCGCGGCGCCACAGCAGGTCGCTGTGGATGCGCCGCGGCCAGCCGGGCAGTACCAGTTCCACCAGCCGCCTGCGGTCGTAGCGCTGTACCAGTGCGCGCGGTAGTTCGGCCCAGCCGAGGCCGTCCTCGGCCATCTCCATCACCATCAGGTAATCGGTGGCGGTCCAGGCCAGGCCGGTGACCACGCGGGATTGATCGACTTCCGCGCTCAAGCGCACCTGTCTATGCCGCGCCAGCTGTGCGGCGGCGCGACGGCCAGCGCTGGCCAGCGGATGCTCGCGCGCCACATACACCGACAGTTCGCTGTGGTGCGCCAGCGGACGTGCCACCAGTCCGTCCGGATAGTGCTCCTGCCGTGGCAGCAGACCCAGCGCGGCGCGTCCGTTGCTCACCAGTTCCAGCACGTCCTCGCCCTCGGCATCCAGCCATTCCAGCTCGATCTCCGGAAACGCCTCGGCGAAGCGTTGCAGCACCCGTTGTTCCGGGTCCAGTTGGTAGACGTCGGAGAATGCCACGGTCAAGCGCGGCTCGACCGGTGCGGCCAGGCGTACGCTCAACTGCTGCAGGCGGGCATCGGCAGCCAGGATTTCCTGCGCGTGCCCAAGTACCTGGCGCCCGGCCTCGGTCAGCTGCGGGTAGCGCCCGCTGCGGTCGAACAGGCTCACGCCCAGGTCGGCTTCCAGGTGGGCGATGGCGGTGCTGACCGTCGATTGGGTCTTGCGCAGGCGCCGCGCCGCCGCCGAGAACGAGCCCAGCGCCGCGGCTTCCACGAAGGCCTGCAGGGATTCAGGGGAGTAGGGCATTGATCCATCGCTCCTGTCGATGGAATCCATTTTGATACCACCGTAAAAGGCGATGATACTGGCTTCCGTCGCCCCCGTCTGCGGGGCGTTCCGGACCCTCCACGCTCGGCGTGGATCCATTGATGAGGCGGCGTGGTCCCCGCCCTGCAAGGAGCTTCACATGTCCCGTACTGTTCCCGCCCGTGGCGCGCTGGTCGCCTGGGCCTGCCTGACCGTGGCGATCGTCGCCGAAGTGGTCGGCACCTCGTTCATGGCCCATGCCGCTCGCGATGGTGGCTGGACCGGTTACCTGATCATGGCCGGCGCGCTGGCGCTGTCCTACTTCTTCCTGGCGCAGTCGGTGCGCCGCATCGCCGTGGGCGTGGCCTATGCGGTATGGGAAGGCCTCGGCCTGACCCTGCTCACTGTGGTCGGCCTCACCGTCTTCGGTGAAAGCCTGTCGCTGCAGCAGCTGGCCGGCCTGGTGCTGGCAGTGGTCGGCATCGTCTGCGTCACCCTCGGGGAGGCGCACTGATGAATACCCTGGCGTTGTTTTTCGTGATCTGTTCGGCCTTGATCGACGTCGCCGCCAACATGATGGTGGCCAAGTCGGAAGGCTTCCGCCGCTGGCGCTGGGGCGTCGCTGCGATCGTCATGGTCTGGATCGCCTTTGCCCTGCTGGGCCAGGCTGTGCGTTACATGGATCTGGCCACCGCCTATGCGATGTGGGGTGCGATCGGCGTGATCGGTACCGCCACCTGCGGCCGCCTGTTGTTCGGCAACCGCCTGCGCCCGATCGGTTGGGTCGGCATCGGTCTGGTTACTGTTGCGGTGCTGCTGCTGAGTACTGCGAAGTGATGCATCGTTGCGCCAACTAAGGTTGGCGCCTACCAGAACCACGGTTGGCACCTTCCAGAGCGTGAGCCGTCGCAAGCAAGCGCCCCGGGGATGATCTCCCCGGGGCGTTGCTGCTTCTGCAGCACTCAGAAGCGTGCGGTGAAGTTCAGCCGCGTGGTGCGCCCCGGGCCCGGCATCAGGCTCATCGCCAGCGTGTCCATGTAGTAGGTGTTGCGCAGGTTGCTGACCACCAGCTCCACTTCGCTGCGCGGCGTGAACTGCCAGCGCGCATAGAAGTCATAGATCGCGGTCGGCAGGTAGATGTTCTGCAGGCCGGTCGAGCCGGTGGTGTTCCAGGGCTTGTCCAGTTCGTGGGTGGGGCCGCTGTTGTAGGTGCGGCGGATGCCGGTATCCAGCCGTTTGTCGAACAGGCGGAAGCCCAGCGTGCTGTGGATCGAGTACTTCGGCGGGTTCTGTGCGTTGACGAACGAGGTGCCGAAGCCGCCGTCCACGCAGTCCGGAGTGGTGTCCAGCTTGCTCCACTTCGCATAGGGGTCTTCGCGCAGGCGCTTGGCGGTGGCCGCATCGCAGGTACGCGCGCGCTGGTAGTAGCTGGCCGACAGGTCCAGGTAGGCGATGCCGGCGTCATAGCCGGACTGCAGCTCATAGCCGGACACGGTGTAATTGTCGACGTTGTCGACATAGAACGCCCAGTTGCTGGAATCGAAGCGACGGGTGATCGCGTTGTCGATATCGTTCTTGAACCAGGCCACCTTGAACGCCAGGCGATCACCGTCACGCCACAGGTCCTGCTTGAGCAGGCTGAAGCCGATGTCCCACGAGCGGTTCTTCTCCGGCTTCAGGTCGGCCACCGGTGCCGAGGTGCTGTTGCCCAGCGTCGACTCGAACAGGCTGGGCATCTTCCAGCCCTGCGCGTACTTCACGTAGAAGAACATGTCCTGGTCGAGGTTGAAGCGCGCCTCTGCATACGGCGCGAAGCCGTGGCCGGAGCGGCGGATCGCCGGCTTGTAGCCCCAGGTGGTGGGAATCTGCTTGGTATAGAAACCGTTGGCGCCGCGCGGATCAGGAATGAAGCCGTCGAAATCGTAGGCCTGGCCCAGCGTGCTGTCGCCATAGGGCGTGGCGCGCAGCGAGTCGTAGGTGTAGTTGCCCTGTGCATCCGGGTACCACTCCTTGTACCAGCCCGGCAGCAGCTGGCCGCCCTTGCTCAGGCGCGCGAAGGTGTAGCGCAGGTCGCGCGATTCACTGACGAAGGCCACGCGGTTGCGGTCGCGGGTGCGGTAGTCGGTGAAGCGGCCGCCCGCGGTCAGCGACAGCCAGTCCCACGGCTGCCATTGCAGCGAGGCGACGACGCTGGCCTCGCGGCGCGTGCCCGAGCGCAGGTAGCGGTTGTTGTTGAAATCCACCGGCAGCACCGGTGAGTTGGGCGCGGTGTCCTCGTGCTGGAAGGAGGCGCCATAGCGCAGCGTCCAGTCGCCCAGATCATTGCTGAAGCGCGTGGTGTTGCTGCTGTCCACGCCCCAGCGCTGGGTCTTCACGTCCGACTGCAGTCCCGGGCCGTAGGTCTCGCCCAGCGTGTCGGGCATCTGGTCGTTGGGCACGTCCTTGAACAGCGGCGTGTTGGCGATGTTGCTGTTGAACATGCGGCTGGTGGCGGTGGTGAACCACAGCGTGCTGCTCAGGTCCAGCCACGGATGTGCCTCGGGCCGGTAGCGGTGGCGCAGCGAGGTGGCGTTGACCCGCATTTTTCCCGGCTCGAACTGGAACATGGTGTTGGCCTTGTCCACGTAGGTCACCCATTCATTGGACTCACCTACGCGGCCGATCGCCGACGGCATGATCTCGCCGAAACTCGAATTGAAGTAGCGGTGGCTCAGCTCCAGGCGTTGGTCCGGGTTGGGCGTCCAGGTGAATTTAAGCAGTGCGGATTCGTTGTCGGTATGCGTGTTGAGCACTTCATCGCCCGGATGGAAGAGCTTGGACACCGCCTGGCTGGACATGCCGGTACCGCCGCTGGACAGGTGCTGGTTGTCGTAGCGATGCGCGCCGTTGCTGCCGGCGAAGAAGTTGCCCTGGCGGCGCCGCGCATAGGCCGCGACCAGCTGCCAGTCTTCGCCACGCTGGGCGAAGGCCACGCTGCCATTCCAGTCGCGCGGGTCGCGCAGGCTGTTGCGGTTGTCGCTGCCGCGCGCGATCTGCTTGAAGGTGCGGGTGCGGTCGATGCTGTTGTCGGCCACGCCGCCGCGCATGCGCAGGCCCCAGGTCTGGCCATCATCGAGGATGTCATCGACGTTCAACGTTTCCATGTAGACCACGCCGCCGATCGCGCTGGCGGCGTTGGCGGCCAGGCTCGGTCCCTTTTCAATGCTGACCGCGCTGATCAGGTCCGGGTCGAGATAACTGCGCTGCTGCACGCCGGCATAACCGCGGTACACGTCGATGGCCTGCTGGCCGCCGTCGATGATCACCGGCACCCGGTTCTGGCCCTGCAGGCCGCGGATGTTGACGTCCAGCGCACCGCCGTTGCGAACGTCAGCGGTGTGCACGCCCACCGCACCGGCCAGCACGTCGCCGATCGACTGGCCGCGGAAGCGTTCCAGTTGCTGATGGTCCAGGTGCACGCGGGAGCCGCTGTCACGGTAGACCGCATCGGCATCGGCGAGGCCCCACGGTGAAGCGCCTTCGCTGGCCTGGCCAGCCACGCGCAGGGTGCCGATCTGGCGTACCCCGGCTTCAGCGGTGGGTGCCGCCTGCAGCACCACACCGCTGGCATCACGCTGGAAGGCCAGGCCGGTGCCGGCCAGCAGCTGCGCCAATGCGGCGTCAGTACCGAGCGTGGCCTGCACGCCGCTGCTGTGGCGGCCGCGGGTCAGGCGCGCATCGGCAGCGATCGACAGGCCCGACTGCTGGCCGAACGCGGTCAGGGCCTGGTCGAGCGGGCCAGCCGGGATCTGCCAGCGAATGGCGGCCGCAGTGTCCTGTGCATGGGCGGCGGCCGGCAGCAGGCACGGGGAGGCCATGGCCAGGCACAGCGCGATGGCCAGGGGGCGAGGGGAGGGGCAGGGCAGTTTCATGGGGGTGGCAACATCCGCAATGGGTTCCCTTGTAGTGCCCGGTGAGCGCGCAGAAAGGGAACCGCGATTTCAAAGCGGACGCACGACGGTCCACCACGGCCAGCGCTGCTCGACACGGATCGGCAGGGCGCGGGCCAGCAGATGCAGCGCCTGGGTGCTGTCCAGGCGTGGCAGTACCGCCGTGACTTTCAATGCGGCGAGCGCCGGATCACAACCCAGATAGCCCTGATGGTGGCGGGCCAGCTCATCGATGACGCGGATCAAAGGCGTGTCCTGTACCTGCAGGCGTCCGTCCTGCCAGTCACCGCGCAGAGGATCGGCAGCGACCGTTGTGAGCCCGCCCATCGGGCCGATCCGTACCGCGCCTCCGGCAGCCACATCCAGCGCCGCACCGAACATCGGCAGGCAGCGCACCGCGCCCTCGAATACATCCAACCGGCTGTCCTGCGCTTCGCGACCGACCGCGAAGCGGGTGCCGGCAGGCTGCAGGCGTGCGCCCGGCACATGCACGGTCAGCGGCAGGCCGGTGAATGCAGGGTGGTGGCCGGTCTGCAGCAGCAGTTCGCCACGCAGCAGATGCAGGGCGCGGCGGTCGCTGCCGATGTCGATCGTGACTTCACTGTCGGCGTTGAGCCACAGCTGGCTGCCGTCGATCAGCGTCCACTGCCCGGTATACCCGGCAGCGGTGCGCTGTGTCTGCAGGCCGCGTTGTTCGCGCAGCCCATGCAGGCCGAGCAGGGAGACCGCACCGATGCCGAGGGCGCCACCGAGGCTGCGAAGCGCGCGACGGCGGCGACGTCCGGCAGCATCGAGTGCCGTGGCAGCAGCCGGTGCCGACAGGGGAGCAAAAGACTGCCAGACCGTCTCGACCCGGCGCCACGCGTCGGCATGATCGGCATCGGCCTGCAGCCAGGCGTGCCAGCGCCGCTGGTCGCTGTCGCTCCAGCCCTGCTGGCGCAGCGCGAACCACTCTGCCGCCTGCTCCAGCGCCGGGCTGGCCAGTGCGGCATTCATGCCGTGGCGTCGCCGGACAGGCGCAGGCAATGCAGCATCGCCTGCGCCATGTACTTCTTGACCATGCGCTCGGACACGCCCAGTTGCTGGCCGATCTCCGCATAGCCCAGGCCGGACAGCCGGGCCAGCAGGAACGCACGGCGTGGCCGCTCGGCCAGGCCAGCCAGCATGTCGGCGATGGCGTGCAGCAGTTGCAGTGCCTGCGTGCGTTCTTCCGCCGATGGATGCACCGGCTCCGGCTGCGCGGCCAAGGCCGTCAGGTAGGCGCGCTCCAGATCCGCGCGCTGCCAGTGATTGACCAGCAGCGCGTGCGCGATGGTGCTGAGATAGGCACGCGGCAGGCGCAGTTCGGACGGATCGACACGACGGCTGAGCAGGCGCACGAAGGTGTCCTGGGTCAGGTCGGCGGCGCAGTCGGCGTTGTGGGTGCGGCGGCGCAGCCAGCCCAGCAGCCAGCCATGGTGTTCGCGGTAGAACCCCGCCAGCGCAGTGCTGGAGGCGGCGGGCACGGCCATTGGCATCGATCATTAATGAGAATGATTCCCATTATAGTGCGATCGAGCGGTGTACGACAAACCCTGCGCAGGGGGCAACGGCCAGGGCGTTTGCGATGACCGCCGGGCTCGCCGACACTGCGGTCTTTCCGCAGGGAGTGCCCGCATGTTCAGCCACATCACCGTTGGAACCAACGACATGGACGTCGCGCATCGCTTCTACGATGCCCTGTTCACCGCATTGGGCGCCCGTCCCGGTGTCTTCGATGACAAGGGGCGCCTGGTGTATTTCAAGGACGGCCGCATGTTCATCGTCACCGCACCGATCGATGGTGAGCCGGCCTGCCATGCCAATGGCGGCACCATCGGCTTCACCCTGGACAGTGCCGATGCCGTGCGTGGCTGGCAGGACGCAGGCGTAAGCCACGGTGGCACCGCCATCGAAGACCCGGCCGGCATCCGCAACATGGCCGGGCGGCAGCTGTTCCTGGCCTACCTGCGCGACCCGGATGGCAACAAGCTGTGCGCGGTGCATGTGATGTCGTGATTGGACAGTACGCGCGTGGCCGCGATGCACGCGGTCCGCGCGCGGCTGCGCTCGCAGGCACGCTTCGGCGCGCGCGTGATAACACGGAATGGTGGGCCGGGCCTGTGACCGCAGGCCGCAACTTCATGCTCTGTCCACTGCGGTTCAGCCAGAATCGGTCGGCTAACCCTTTGATCTACCGGAGAACGCCGCCCCATGGAAGTACTGGAGCCGCAACAATCCCCGGTGCGCACCCTTCGACCTGTGTTCGCCTTCGCGGCGATCGTTGTCGTGGCGTTCGCGCTGTTTGTCAGTCTGTTCCCGCTCGGTGCGGGCCGCCTTCTGGTCAAGGCGCAGGACTGGGCCGCACTCAATGTCGGCTGGTACTACCTGCTGGCGATGACCCTCTACCTGGTGTTCGTGGTCGGCGTGGCGCTGTCCAAGTACGGTGGCATCAAGCTCGGTGCCGACCATGACGAGCCGGAGTTCAGCTATCTCTCCTGGGCCGGCATGCTGTTCGCCGCCGGCATCAGCATCACCCTGTTCTTCTTCTGCGTCTCCGAACCGCTGACCCATTACCTGCAGCCGCCGCAGGGCGATCCGGCGGCCGGTGAGGCCGGCGCGCGCCAGGCCATGCAGCTGCTGTTCCTGCACTGGGGCCTGCATGGCTGGGGCGTGTTCGCACTCGCGGCGATGGCGATGGCCTACTTCGCCTACCGCCACAACCTGCCGCTGGCCCTGCGTTCGGCGCTGTACCCGCTGATCGGCAAGCGCATCAATGGCCCGATCGGCTATACCGTGGACGCGCTGGGCATTGTCGCCACCGTGTTCGGCATCGGCGCCGACATGGGCTTCGGCGTGCTGCACCTCAACGCTGGCCTGTCGCACCTGTTCAACATCCCGCACTCCAACCTGGTGCAGATCATCCTGGTGGTCAGCATGATGGGCGCGGCGGTGGCCGTGGCCGTTTCAGGCGTGGAGAAGGGCGTGCGCTGGATGGCCAACATCAACATGCTGCTGGCGATCGCGCTGGTGCTGTTCATGCTGTGCGCCGGCCCTACCCAGTATCTGCTCAGCACTCTGATGCAGAACCTGGGCGACTACCTCGGCAGCGTGGTCGGCAAGAGTTTCGACGTGTACGCCTATGGCGGCCGACCGGAATGGCTGGGCGGCTGGACGGTGTTCTACTGGGCCTGGTGGATCGGCTGGGCGCCGTTCGTCGGCCTGTTCATCGCCCGCATCTCGCGTGGCCGCACCATCCGCGAATTCGTGTTCGGCGTGCTGCTGATCCCGCTCGGCTTCACCCTGGCGTGGCTGTCGATCTTCGGCAACAGTGCACTGGACCAGGTGCTGCACCATGGCCAGCAGCAACTGGCGCAACTGGCGGTGGATGATCCACCCACCGTGCTGTATGCCCTGCTGGATGGGTATCCGTGGAGCAAGGCGGTGATCGCGGTGACGGTGTTCGTCAGTTTCATTTTCTTCGTGACATCGGCTGACTCCGGCGCGGTGGTGCTGTCCACGTTGTCCTCGCATGGCGGGGCGCCGGAGGATGATGGTCCGCGCTGGCTGCGCGTGTTCTGGGGCACGGTGATCGCGGTGCTGACCGCCGGGTTGCTGCTGGCCGGCAGCATCGATGCGCTGAAATCGGCGGTGGTGCTGGCGTCGCTGCCGTTCTCGGCGGTGTTGTTGCTGATGATGTGGGGCCTGACCCGCGCCTTCAGTGACGAATCGCACCGCAAGCGCGCGCTGCAGTACCGTCCCTCGCCGCTGATCGGTGACGACCGCCACCACCAGGGCTGGCGCCAGCGCCTGAGCCAGGCCATGCACTTCCCGGTGCGCGACCAGGTCTACCGCTTCATGGACGACACCGTGAAGCCAGCGATGGAGGCGGTGGCCGAGCAGCTGCGCGGGCAGGGCTGGGATGTGGCCACGCGGTTCGAGGCCGGCGACATGGAGTTGACGGTGAATCACGGCGAGCAGCAGGACTTCCTGTACCGGGTGATCCTGAGTGGCTACCTGACGCCGTCGTTCGCCGCGCAGCAGCTGCGCAACCAGCGCTACTACCGCGCTGAAGTGCACCTGTTCGAAGGCAGCCAGGACTACGACCTGGTCGGCTACAGCCGCAAGCAGATCATCAACGACATCATCAGCCAGTACGAACGGCACTTGCAGTTCCTGCACCTGAGCCGCTGATGCACGACCGCCGGGCTGGCCCCGGCGGTCAGTGGTAGTGCCGGCCGCTGGCCGGCAGCACAATTGGGGCGGCGCATCACCGCCGCCCCGATATCGCATCAGAACCGGTAGCGCGCGCCCAGCGAGACGAACTGCCCGCGCAGGTTGTACTGGCTGATGTCGAAGCCGTTGGAACCACCGGCCGGGTCGAACGGCGGGTCCTTGTCGGTCAGGTTCAGCACCGACAGCGACAGCGTGGTGTTGGGAATACCTTCGTAGGCGACGTAAAGATCCAGCTGGTGATACGGCTTGATGCGGTCGCGCAGCCCCGGATTGCTGGTGGCCGTCGCCACACGCTGGTCGTAGCCGCTCACGTACTGCAGGCTCAGCGTGCTGCTCCAGTCGCCCACCGCCCAGTTCAACGACGTGGTGCCGCGGGTGCGCGGCAGTGCGCCGTGGCGGTTGTTGCCGGCCCCGTCATAGGGCGCCTGGCCGGCCACCAGCGGCTGCTTGAAGCTGAGCAGGTGGGTCCAGCTGCCGGCCACGGTGAAGCTGCCCCAGCCATCGGTGCGGAAGGTGTGGTTGGCGTCCAGGTCCAGGCCCGAGGTGGTCAGTTCGCCCTGGTTGGCGTACTGGTTGGTGATGAACGTGATGCGCCCCTGTGCATCACGTTGCACACGCCCCGGGAACAGCGTCGGGTTGTCGACGATGAACTGCGCACTGTCCGGCTTGACCAGGTTGTCCTGCTCGATGCGGTACCAGTCCAGGCCGATGCTGGTGTCGCCATCCGGCGACCACACCGCGCCCACGTTGAAGTTGCGCGAGCGTTCGGCCTTCAGGTCCGGGTTGCCGGTGCGGATGTTGGTCACGCCGCGGCTGCCACCGGGCTGCAGCGGATCCAGCGGATCGATCACCGAGCCGTAGCTGACGGTCTGGCCCGGCGCGATCTCCGGCAGCGAGGGGGCGCGGAAACCACGCGAGAACGAGCCGCGCAGCAGCAGGCTGTCCAGCGGCTGCCAGCGCAGCGCCACTTTCGGCGAGAACGCCTTGCCGAAGTCATCGTAGCGGTCGCCGCGACCGGCCAGCTGCAGTTCCAGCGTGCGATGCAGCGGTACGCTCAGTTCGGCATACGCTGCGCTGACCTGGCGCTCGCCGTTCACCACGTTGATGGCCGGGCGCAGTTCGGTGCCCGACAGTACCTGCGCACTGGTACGTGCATCCAGCGATTCCTTGCGGAACTCGGCACCCCAGGCGAAGCCGACCGTGCCGGCCGGCAGTTCCCACAGCGAGGTCGATGCTTTGACGTTCAATGAGTGCAGCTTGTACCAGCCGGGGCGTTTGGTCTGCAGGCGCAGTGCATCCAGCGCCCCCGGCGTGCTGGACGGGTTGAGGAAGTCGTAGCTGCCATCGCGCAGGATCTGCTCGAATGCGTAGCGGTTGACGAAGTTGTCGACGTACTCGCGCTGTGCACTCTGCGAGGTCAGCGCTGCCACTTCCCAGTCCCAGCGCTCGCCACTGCCACGCACGCCGGCCAGGGCACGGTAGAACACCTGGGTGTTGTCCTTCAGGCGCGGGCCGAGATCGAAGAAGGTGTACTCGAACGGCAGCGGCGTGCTGCCCGGGTTGTTCGGGTGGCCGACCGGCAGCACCGCCGGCACATCGATCAGGGTGCCGGTGGCCGGGTTGTAGGCACGCAGGCCCGGCCCGACGGTCAGTGGCGCGCTGAAGATCTGGTCGGCCTTGTTGTGGCTGTACAGCACATCGGCGAAGGCCTCGACGCTGTCATTGAAGCGGTAGGTCGCACTCAGCGACGCCTGCAGGCGCTCGGCGCCGGGCTGCAGGGTCTTGAACGGCTGCGCATTGAAGGCGCAGGCCTGGCCGGGCAGGGTGCTGCCGAAGTCGCTGTACGGGCGCAGCTGGCTGCCGTCGGGGCAGTTGGCGAACGGTTGCGGCGCACGCGGGTTGCTCAGCCAGTTGCCACCGGCAGTGGACCACCCGGCCAGGCGACCGCCCGGCTTGTCGCGGAAATCGCCGCTGCGGGTATAGGCACGGTCATCGCCATCGAGGCGGTCGCGCTTGAGCAGGTCCAACCCGAACAGCACGTTCCAGCCCTGCTGTTCCAGGTCACCGAAGCCGGCCAGCAGGTTGGCCTTGCGCTCGTCCAGGCCGCCCTGGGTGGCGGTACCGAAGCCGCCGCCGATTTCCACGCCCTGGAAGTTCTTGCGCAGGATGATGTTGATGACGCCGGCGATGGCGTCGGAGCCGTACACCGCCGAGGCACCGTCCTTCAGCACTTCGATGCGTTCGACCGCACTGATCGGCAGCGCATTGAGGTCGACGAAGGTGTCCTGGGTGTTGAGCGCGAAGCCGAAGTTGGAGACGCGGTAGCCGTTGACCAGCACCAGCGTGTTCTTCGGCGACAGGCCACGCAGGCCGATCGAGGCCGAGCCGGCGGCGAAGCTGCCGGTGTACTGTTCGTCGAAGCTGTTGCCGGCATTGGCCGACAGGTTGCGCAGCACGTCGGTGAGGGTGGAGCGGCCGGTCTGCTCGATCTGTTCGCGGCTGACGATCTGCACCGGATTCGGCCCGGCGGTATCGCTGCGCTTGATGTTGGAGCCGGTCACCAGCACGGTGCCGAGGGTGGTGCTGTCCTTGCCGGAATCGGCGGTTTCAGCGGCGCCGGCAGCGCCGGCGGTGAGGCCCAGCGCGATCGCGCCGGCAAGCAGGTTCAGGGTGGTGCGGTACATGGAAGCGACAACGCCGAACGGGGGAGGAGCCGTCAGTACCGCACGCAGCCACGTGCGCCTTCCAATGACGAAAGCGCATTCAGTTATACATCACAGGTTCTTAACGAAAGTCTGTGGCCTCGGTGGGGCGGTCTGTGCTTCGGTGGGTGCGGACCGTTGGTCCGCATTCCTGCTGCGGGTCAGATCCCTTTCCAACGGAAAGGGATCTGACCCCGGTTGTCCGGCCATCACGGCCGCAGCAGCACCTTGCCATTGCGGCCGGAACCGCCACCGGCCTTTGCTGCCTGGGCGATGTCGTCCAGTGCGAAGATCTGCTCCACCGGCAGGGTCAGTTCGCCGCTCGCCGCGCGCTTCAGCAGTTCGCCAACCAGCCGGCGCTTGTCCTCCACCGCCATCGCCTGGCTGACCTTGCTGCCCCAGAAACCCTTCACCGTGGCTTCCTTGTAGATCAGGCCGCCGGCGGGAATGCGCATGGGTTCGCCGCTCATCACACCGAACGACACCAGGGTGCCGTGGTGGCCAAGCAGGTCGACCAGATCGCCGCTGGCGTCGCCGCCAATGGAATCCACCGCGGCCGCGGCCTGCGCTTCGCCGGTCGCCTCACGCACGCGATCCTTCCAGCCGTCTACCGAGGTGTCGAACACATGATCGATGCCCAATGCCTTCAACTGTGCGACCGCATCGGCATTGCGCACCAGGTTGGCCACATGCACGCCACGCGCCCGCGCCAGCATCGCCAGCGATTTGCCCACTGCGCCGTTGGCGGTGTTCTGCACGATCCACTGGCCCGCTTCGACGTGCAGGAATTCCAGCAGCATCAGCGCGCTCAGCGGCATCGCGATCAGCTGTGCGGCCATTTCGTCGGGGATCGCCTCCGGCATCGGAATCACCATGCGTGCCGGCGCGATGAAGGCTTCAGCCCAGGTGCCGTGCACCGAGGCGGCGGCAACCCGCTGGCCGATCTGCAGGCCGTCGACGCCGTCGCCAAGTGCATCGACCACGCCCAGTGCTTCACTGCCCCCGATCGCCGGCAGCGTTGGCTTGTAGCCATACAAGCCGCGCACGGTCAGCAGGTCGTGGTTGTGGATCGAGGCGAGCACGGTGCGGATGCGCACTTCGCCGGGGCCGGGCTCGGGCAGGGCGGCATCTGCAATGGCAAGGACGTCGGCCGGGTCGCCGAAGGAGGGGTACTGGGCAGCGCGCATGGGCGGTGTTCCGGGGAAAGTTGATGTTGTACCGAACTGGGGACGCAGGCGTTGTCGACAAGGCGCCGCAGGTGCAACACGGCATCCTGCGACTGATCGTCGCGACAGGTGCTGATTACCGCATCTTGTGTTGACGGGTTGGAATATCCCCACTATGTTGTGTCCGTCACTCCCGGTCAGCCGCCGCCGCCGGACATGCAGCAAACGTCCCGCGGCCCGCCCCTGAAGGCTTGCCGTGTCGACGCGGCCGCCATCGTGCGGACGCAGGTCGCCCCCACGGCCCGGATACCGGCCGCAGGCGCAGGCAGATGCCGACGACCTACGTTCCCGTGCCCTGGCAATCCACCCGTTCGCCCCGTGCGCCGGTATCGCGTGCAGGGCCGCCATGGCATCGACCGCCAACGCGCGTGCGAGCCTGGAGTTTCACCACCATGACCGACAGTACCTTCCGCGTGGCCGATCTGGCCGGCGCTGGCGACGCCTTGCGCGCCGGTGGCGAGCGCGTGCCGACCTGGATCACCAAGGAGGCCGGCAACCGCCGCCTGCCGTTCGAGGCCGAGCGCCTGCAGCGCAGCATCGACGCCGTGCATGCCGAGTTCCCGCAGCTGGATGTGAGCGACTACCGCCGTGTAGTGCAGTCGCTGGTCGAACGCAAACCGAGCATCAGCGCCGATGACCTGGTTGATCTGCTGATCCGCGAGGCCGAATCGCGCGTGGACCTGGTCGCGCCGGAGTGGGAACAGTTTGCAGCGCGCATCTACCTGCGCCGCCTGTACAAGCGCGCCAGCCGCAACCGCTTCTACGACGTCGGCCTGAAGTACGGCTCCTACGTGGGCCTGCAGGAAAGCCTGGCCGATCGCGGCATCTACAGCAACGACATCCTGCGCTGCTACTCGAAGGAAGAGCTGCAGCAGGCCGGCGAGATGATCGACCCGGAACGCGACCGCCTGTTCGCCTACAACGGCCTGTACCTGCTGGCCACGCGCTATCTGGCCAGCGATCGCAGCCGCGAGGTCTATGAACTGCCGCAGGAGCGCTGGCTGACCATCGCGCTGTACCTCATGCAGGAGGAAAAACCGCGCGAGCGGCGCATGCAGCTGGTCGGCGAGGCGTACTGGGCGCTGTCCAACCTGTACATGACGGTGGCCACACCGACCCTGGCCAATGCCGGCAAGGTGGGCGGGCAGTTGTCGAGCTGCTTCATCGACACGGTGGACGACAGCCTGCAGGGCATCTATGACTCCAACACCGATATCGCCCGTGTGTCCAAGCACGGCGGTGGTGTGGGTGCCTATCTGGGCTATGTGCGCAGCAGCGGCGCGCCGATCCGTGGCGTGGCCAATTCCTCCGGTGGCGTGGTGCCGTGGATCAAGCAGCTCAACAACACTGCGGTGTCGGTTGATCAGCTCGGCCAGCGCAAGGGCGCGGTGGCGGTGTACCTGGACATCTGGCACCGCGATATCGAAGCCTTCATGGACCTGCGCCTCAACAACGGTGACCAGCGTCTGCGCGCGCACGATGTGTTCACCTCGGTGTGCGTGCCCGACCTGTTCATGGAAGCGGTCGAGCGTCGCGCCGACTGGTACCTGTTCGACCCGCACGAGGTGAAGCAGGCCAAGGGCTGGTACCTGCAGGACTTCTACGACGAGAAGCGTGGTTCTGGCAGCTTCCGCGACCGCTACGCCGAGCTGGTGGCCGATGAGCGCATCAGCCGCCGCACGGTGAAGGCCATCGATCTGTTCAAGCGGATCATGCTCAGCCAGCTGGAGACCGGCAACCCGTTCCTGTTCTACCGCGACGAGGTCAACCGCCGGAACCCGAACAAGCACGCGGGCATGATCTATTCCAGCAACCTGTGCACCGAGATCCTGCAGAACATGAGCCCGACGCGGATGATCCAGGAGATCGTCAGCGGCGACCAGATCGTGACTACGCGCCGCGCCGGTGACTTCGTGGTCTGCAACCTGTCCTCGATCAACCTCGGACGTGCGATCAGTGCGCCGGATGACCTGCTGGCCACCGACGTGCTGGAGCGCCTGATCCCGATCCAGGTGCGCATGCTCGACAACGTGATCGACCTCAACGCATTGCCGGTGCCGCAGGCCACGATCACCAACCGCAAGTACCGTGCCATCGGCCTGGGCACGTTCGGCTGGCACCACCTGCTGGCGCAGCAGTCGATCCAGTGGGAATCGCCGGATGCCGAAGAGCTGGCCGACCGCCTGTACGAGCGCATCAACTTCCTGACCATCCAGGCCAGCGCGCAGCTGGCGAAGGAGAAGGGCAGCTACCCGATGTTCGCCGGCAGCGATTGGCACAACGGACGCTACTTCAGTGACCGCGACTACAACGGCGCGGCCTGGGACAGCCTGGCCCGCGAGGTCGCCACGCACGGCCTGCGCAACGGCTGGCTGTTGGCGGTGGCGCCGAACATGAGCACCGCGCAGATTGCCGGTTCCACCGCCTCCATCGACCCGATCTACAGCGCGTTCTACTACGAGGAAAAGAAGGATTTCCGGCGTCCGGTGGCCGCTCCGGGTTTGTCGCTGGAGACCTGGCCGTACTACGAGAAGGGTGCCTACAAGGTCGACCAGTTCGCCAGCGTGCGCCAGAACGCGCGCCGCCAGCGCCACGTCGACCAGTCGATCAGCTTCAACCTGTACGTGCCAAGCACCATCCGCGCCAGCACCCTGCTGGAGCTGCACCTGAGTGCCTGGCGCGAGGGCCTGAAGACCACCTACTACGTGCGCTCCAACGACATCGACATCAGCGAATGCGAGTGGTGCTCCAGCTGACCGCCGGCGGCCCACGGTAGTGCCGGCCGCTGGCCGGCAACCCCGCGATCCACGGTAGTGCCGGCCGCTGGCCGGCAACACGATAGAAAGAGAACGAAGGCAGAAACCCATGGCAACCCCCCTCGACCGCATCAAGATCCTCGAACCGCGCCATCCCAACCGCAGCACCGGCATCATCAACGGCCGCACCAGCGGCATCCTCAACTGGAACGACATCCCGTACCCGTCGTTCTATCGGGCCTACAAGGAGCTGTCCACCAACTTCTGGATTCCCGACGAGGTCGACATGAAGCTCGATGCCCGCCAGTACGGCGAGCTCAACGCACGCGAAAAGAACGCCTACGACTCGATCATCGGCCTTCTGGCCACGCTGGATTCACCGCAGACCCGCTTCATCTACAACGTGGCCGAGTACATCACCGACCCGGCCGCGCATGCCAACGCGGCGATCATCGGCCAGCAGGAAGTGATCCACAACGAGAGCTACAGCTACGTGCTGGCCTCGATCACCGACCTGCCGAACCAGAACCGCATCTTTGAAATCGCCCGCACCCACCCGACCATCATCAAGCGCAACGCACCGATCATGGGCGCGTACGACGACTTCATGCGCGAGAAGACCGCCGAAACGCTGCTGAAGTCGCTGATCCAGTCCTCGATCCTGGAAGGCATCAACTTCTATTCCGGGTTTGCGTACTTCTACAACATGGTGCGGCAGAACCGCATGAACGGCACCGGCAAGATCATCAGCTTCATCAACCGCGACGAGCTGGCGCATACCAAGTTCATCAGCGAGCTGATCCGCGCCATCATCGGCGAGAACCCTGAGCTGCAGACCAACGAGCTGACCGCCTACGTGCACCAATCGTTCGAACACGCGATCGAGCTGGAGACGCAGTGGTCGTCGGAGGTGCTGGACGGTATCGATGGCATCGACGTGGACGAGATGGTGCGCTACGTGAAGTACCGCGCCAACAAGATGGCCGGCATGCTCGGCATCGAACGCCTGTACAGCGACACCACCGACAACGTGATGCCGTGGATCAAGGCCTACGCCGACAACTTCACTGAAACCAAGACCGACTTCTTCGAGATGCGCAATGCAAGTTACAAGAAGACCAACGTCGACAACGGCTTCGACGATCTCTGAGCCCGGTGCCGTGCTGAGCATCCTGGTGGTGGTCGCCTCCTTGAGCGGCAACACCCGAGAGCTCGGCCGGCAGATCGCCGAGCGCTGCCGCGCTGCAGGTCACGCCGTGCACTGGCACGAGGCCGACGACCTGCGGCAGGCGCCGCCGCTGGCCGCCGGCGAGGCCGATCTGGTCCTGCTGGGCTGCTGGACCGACAACGCCGGCCGCACGCCGGCGGAGATGAAGGCGTGGGTGGCCGGCATTGCCGAGCGCGGCGAGCGGCCACGGCAGCTGGCGGTGTTCGGCACCGGCGAAACGCAGTGGGGGCAGGAGTACTACTGCGGTGCCGTGCACCGGCTGATCCGCTACTTCCGCAGCGACTACCCGCCGCTGGAGATCGAACAGATGCCGCATGGCGTTCGCCATGCCGCGGCCATCGAGGCCTGGACCGACGCGGTCCTGGCCCATTACTGGAGCAACACCGATGCAGATCATCGACGCCACCACGCCTGAGCAGTTCCAGCAGCTGCTGGCCGAACATCCGAGGGTGCTGGTGGATTTCCACAAGGACCAGTGCCCAGGGTGCCGGATGCTGGAGATGTCGCTGCACCGCGTGGCGACCAGCAGTGCAGGGCAGGGCATCACCCTGCTGCGCGTGCAGCTGGAAGTGCTGGGTGAAGCGTTCTTCAGGGGACTGGGGTTGCGGCAGACGCCGACGCTGTCCCTGTTCCGTGACGGCGACGAACGCACCCGCCTGGCCGGGTTTCAGTCGCCGCAGCAGATTGAAGCCGCCATTGCGCTGCATCTGTAGAGTCGAGCCATGCTCGACTGCTGTTCGCGCGGTGATGGAATGAGTTGAGCATGGCTCGACTCTACAAAGGCATGCACGCGTGGCGCGGATCTGCTGGCGGGATTTGCTTTCT
>NZ_JAOECR010000028.1:0-57670 GCF_029836955.1 Stenotrophomonas sp. GD04054
TGGATCAATACAGCTCGCAGTGAGTGCGGCCTTCACTACGCAATGTGTCCCAGTGCCCTTCGCCAACGATGGCATCGATGGCCTCGCGCACCGCGCCTTCCAGATGGCGCTTGTTGCCGCACAGGTAAAGATGCCCGCCGCGGGCCAGCACGTCGCGCACTTCATCGCCGCGCTGCTGCAGCACATGCTGCACATAGACCTTTTCGGCGCCATCGCGCGAGAACGCGGTATGCAGGCCGGCCAGCACGCCACGCGTGTGCCAGTCCTGCAGCTGCTCGCGATACAGGTAATCGTGCTGGCTGTGCTTCTCGCCGAACACCAGGTGCACTTCGCGTTGGCAGGCGTTGGCCTGAAGCTCCTGCATCAGGCCCATCAACGGCGCGATACCGGTGCCGGTACCGACCAGCAGCAGCGGCGCCTCGCCGGTATCGGGCAGGTGGAAGCCGGGATTGGAGCGGCAGTACACACGGGCATGCTCGCCGCCGTGCAGCAGGCTGCCGGTGGCAGTGCCGAAGCGCTCGCGGCCGCGCAGGGTGTAGCGCACTTCGCGCACGCACAGGCTCAGCTGGTCGTCGCAGGGGTGGGAGGCGATCGAATAGGCGCGCGGCAGTCGCGGTGACAGCAGTTCGCGTAGTCGGGCCAGCGGCACGCTGTCCGGCGTGGCGTGGTCCTGCAGCACGTCCAGCAGGTCCAGCCCGTGCAGGTAGGCGTCCAGCTCGCGCTTCTGGCTGACCTTCAACAGGCCCTTCAGCACCTCGCTGCCACCGAGCCTGGCCAGTTCGCGCAGCACGCCCTTGCTCAGCAGGCGCAGCTCGCGGTCATGCAGGGTGGCGACGGCACTGGCGTCGCCGTACCAGGTAGCCAGCGCCTGCAGCAACACGGGGTCGTTCTCCGGGACCACGTGCAGGGTGTCACCGGCGCGATACACCATGCCACTGCCGGCGATATCCAGCTGCAGGTGCCAGGCGGCCGGGTTGCTGCTGTTCAAGCGGCGGCGTTCGAGAAGGCGCGCGGCAAAGGCATTGTCTTCGCCATAGGCGGTGACCTGCAGGCGCAGGTCCTGGCCAGCGCTCACGTCGCCGTCCAGCACCTGGCCCAGCACCGGCTGCCATTGCTGGAAGAACTGCTCGTAGCCCAGGTCGGCGTCCACCCGGTGCATCAGCGGCTGCGCCTGGCGCTCGCTCAGCGCGGCATCCAGCGCCTTGGTGAAGCCGCAGAAACTGGGGTAGCCGGTGTCACCAAGGCCGAATACTGCATAGCGCAGGCCGCTCAGCGTCGGGGTCTGGCGCAGTGTTTCGAAGAACTGCTCGCCGTTGGCTGGCGGTTCGCCGTCACCGAAGGAACTGGAAATCGCCAGCAGTACATCGCCTTGGCCGAGACTGGCCACGTCGATATCGTTGAACGGAAGCACCTGCGGCCTGTGCGGCTGCAGGTCCGCGCCCAGGCGCTGGGCCAGGGCGCGGGCATTGCCCGACTCGGACGCGAAACCCACCAGCAGGCGGCTGAAGGGCGTACTGGTCGGGAGGGCGTTCACGCGGCCTCGTAGAAGTCGTCGAACTTTTCCTTGCTGAACTCGACCAGGTCGTAGTTCTGCATCAGGTCGTTCACCACGCGGCGGATGCTGATGTACGAGGTGATGTTGCCGTCGGCGTCGAACAGCGGTTGCACGGTGGTGTCGACCACGTAGAGCACGCCACCCTTGCCAAGGTTGGGAACGATGCCGGTCCAGGTCTTGCCGGCCTTGATGGTGTCCCACATGTCCTTGTAGACCGCCTTGGGCACATCCGGATGGCGCACGATGCTGTGCGGCTGGCCGATCAGCTCCTCGCGGGCGAAGCCGGTGAGCGTGCAGAACAGGTCATTGGCGTAGGTGATGTTGCCCTGCAGGTCGGTGGTGGAGATCACCATGACGTTCTGCATGGCATTCAGCAGCTGGGCGTTGTCGGGGGTGTAGCTCATCGCAGGGTCCTTGTGGATGCCGGTAACGCCGGCGTGTTCGGGTCCTGCATAGAAATACGCCCGCACGGCGGCGGGCGGTTTGACATTGATCAAGTGGGTGGCGGGATCGGCTGCGACTGGGTGTCGCAGGGCGCGTTCACTGCTGCAGGGGAAAGCCGATCGTCTCGTGGCAATGCCGCATCAGGTGGCGGCCTCCCTCATTGATGTGCAAGGTGTCCGCGTCACCGAAGAACCGCAGCAGCGCTCCCCCGGTCGTACTGCCTGCATGCGCGGAGCGCCTGGCTGCCGATGGCAGAAACGGATCAGCTCGCGGATCGTGTCCGCCAGGCAGATCCGTACGTGCAACGGCGCCTTCGATCATCAGCTGGGCACATGCGCCTGCCAGATAGGCGTCTGGTTCGCGCTGCGCGCCGCGCCGAGGCTGTCCTGCCAATGCGGTGGCGATATGCTGGAACTCATGGGCGGTGGTGGCGATCACGCGCCTGCGCAGCGAGTCGGTGTCGGGACCGGAGGGAAACCAGAAGCTGACCATCTGACCCTGCGGCTCTGGTCCTGGCAGCTGTCGCCAGATGCCGCCTCCGTCACTTACGATCGTCAACTGATAGCGCATAGGCGTCCGTTCCTGCCCATTGGCCTGGAGCGGCAGTCCAGCGGATCGTGCGGCGGCCTCGCAGAGCCGTGACGCCTGCATGGCCGAAAGCGCTCGATCTGCCCAGAGAACTCGAGTTGCGACGGATGACCACCTGCACTCGATGGACCGATTGGGAACTCCGAGCTTTCCGGGCCGGGAAGCATCGACACTGTGCTGATCTTCAGATGTGAGGAAGGGCCTCGCAGCAGGGTGGCATACCCTCCATCGGTACTGACCAGGTTTCGGGGAGGCAGCTGGATGGATTGGCACGCACTTGTGGCCAGAAGGATTGCCGCCAGCCCAGCATAGAGCCCGAGGGGGAGGCCCGGTTGGGCACGCCTGGACTGACGGCGCAGCTTCAGAGGGGCAGCCCGCGAGTAGATGTGAGGGTGATACCGATTGCTGCCACGACAACTCGCAGATTGCTCATTGGTACTCTCCACGTTGGACGTCGATTGATCGATCAGCTCAACCCGCTGATTCGGCAGTCGATCCGTACCGGCTCAGGCTCGATCAGGCAATCGGAATTTTTTCAAAAACCTCCAGTAGGTGGCTCCGGGCCACGTTTGAGGCGGCACGCAAATGTGCAGGTCGAGCTGATAGCGACCGTCGCGCCGCCAATCACACCGCGTGGGGACCTCGCGCGTGCGTCAGCCCATCAGATAGCGCAACACACCGGCCGATACCACGCCGATCAGCACGGTCGGCAGCATCGACAACCGCGTGGCGGCCAGCAGGGTGATCGCCAGCGCGGCGAGGTCGGCGGGCTTGTCGGCGACGAAGTCGGGCGCGATCACCGAGATCAGCACGCAGCCGGGTGCGGCTTCCATCACCGTCACTGCGCGCTTGCTCAGTGTGCGGTTGCGCAGTGCGAGGAAGCCGATGATGCGGGTCAGGTAGGTGGCAGCGGCCATCAGCACGATGGTCAGCACCGAGGTCCAGTGGATCAGTCCGTTGAAGATCATGCCGCGTCCTCCGCCAGCAGCCAGGCTGCGGCCAGGCCGGCCAGCGCGCCGCTGGCCACGTACCAGGCGCCGGGAACCAGCAGGTAGGTGGCCGCGGCCACCACCAGGCTGACCAGCCACGGACGCGCTGCTTTCATGCCCTGCCACATGCCGCGCAGCAGCACCAGGAACACGGCCGGGAAGGCCATGTCGAAGCCGTAGGCGTGGATGTCGCCCAGCATCGGCCCAACGATCGCGCCCAGCGCGGTGCAGGCGACCCAGACCGTGTACAGGCCTGCCGATACGCCCAGGTAATAGGCCAGGCTGAAGCCGAGCGCACGGCGGCGCGCGTCGGCCACGCCCATCGCCCAGCTCTCGTCGCACATGAAGAACAGCGCCGGCAGCACGCGGCGGCGCGGCAGGTGCTGCAGCAGCGGGGCCAGGCTGGCGCCCATCAGCAGGTGGCGGCTGTTGACCAGCGCGGTGATCGCCACGATCAGCGCGATATGCGGCGGCGAGGTCCACAGTTCGACGGCGGCGAACTCCGAGCCGCCGGCGAAGTTGAGGCCGGTCATCAGCGGCACTTCCAGGGCGCTGAGGCCTTTCTGGGCGGCCTGGGCGCCGAGCACCAGGGCGAAGGGAATGAAGCCGATCATCACCGGTACGGCGGCGCGCAGGCCGCGCAGGAATTCGGCGCGCGGGGCGGTATCGCAGGTATCGGGCAAGGGGAGGGTGGTACGGGCGTCCATGGAACGGCACAACGAGGTGGGGGTGGCCCATGCTAGCGGTCCGATCGCGAAATCGGGTTGCGTTGATGCCATTCAATTCGGGAATATTGAGATTCCATGCGGCCAAGGTCGCCAAAGGTGAAATTCCGTGCAGTATCAGCTCGACAACCTCGATCGCCGCATCCTCGATGCCCTGCAGCGTGACGGACGGCTGCAGAACCTGGAGCTGGCCCGGCTGGTGGGCCTTTCGCCCTCGGCCTGCCTGCGGCGGGTGCGGCTGCTGGAGGAGGGCGGCTACATCGACCGCTACGTTGCCCTGCTGAATGAGGCGAAGGTGGGTCGTGGCTTCACGGTGTTCGTGCGGGTCTGGCTGCGCGGGCAGGACGAGGACACCACCAACCACTTCATCAACAGCATCAAGTCTTTCCCGGAAGTGCTTGAATGCCATCTGATGGCGGGTGACTGCGACTTCCTGCTGCGGGTGGCGGTGGCCGATCTTGATGCCTACCGGCAGTTCCAGATGCAGCACCTGAACCGGATTGCCGGGGTGCAGAACACCAAGACCGAGATCCCGATGCAGCGGATCAAGCAGACCACCCAGCTGCCGCTTTGAGGGATGGGGTTTGCGGCCGGGTTGCACCGGGCACCCGCGGTAGTGCCGGCCGCTGGCCGGCAACCTCAGGAGCAACAGCAACCGCAACGGCGATGTTCCCAGGGCGGCGTGGCGGTGTGGCCAGGCAGGACACGCCGTAGACCCATCCATGGGGGCTCGATGGCGCCATCCATGGCGCCAACGGTCCTGCCTGCCCACACCGCCCCGCGCCTGACAGTTCCCCGCGACCTGTTGGGGTCGGATCCCGTTGCTGTGCAACGGGCTCTGACCCCGGGAGCAGATGGACATGTCTGTTCGATTCATTGATGCCTGATGGGTGACTGGGTTCACGAGGCCTGGCTCCACGCCGGCTGCGGGCGGCGGTCATCGCAATGACATGTGCCCCCGGTACGGTTTGAGCCCGCTTGCTGGTCGTGCGCGGGCCGGGGTTCCGGTCGTGGCGCGCGTCCACTGCAGCTGCTGTCGCTGCCGAGGGTCATGTGTTCTACGTCAGGGGGCTGAATGGACACCATGCGGTCAGAACTTGGAAAGTGGCCATCGCCGCATGGCTGCTGCTGTCCTTTGCCGCTGCCGCGCAGGACGGTGTTCATGCCTACGACATCCCTGCGCAGCCGCTGGAACAGGCGGTCGAGCGCTTCAGTGTCATCAGCGGGTGGTCGGTGATGTACCCGGGCGATCTTGCCGCCGGCCGTAGCAGCCATGCGCTGCGCGCCAGCCTTGCGCCGCTGCCTGCCTTGCAGATGCTGCTGCAGGATTCCGGTATCGAGGCCGAGGTGATCGGCGAGCAGCGCGTGGTGCTGCGCCGGGGCACGCCCGCGGCAGCCGAACCCGGTATTGGCGCCGAGCTCCCGGATGCCGAGGGTCGGCGACGCTATGGCGGCCTGCAGCAGCGGCTGCGTGCGGCGTTCTGTGACGACCCCGAGATCGCGCCCGGCCGCTATGCCGCAACGCTGCGCTTCCGCGTCGACGGCGAAGGCCGGGTGCAGCAGCCCGAGCTGCTGTCGGGTAGCGGAAGTGCCCGCCGCGATGCGCGCCTGCTTCACGCGCTGCACGGCCTGGTACTGGCGCCCGATGCCGCCGCGCTGCCGCAGCCGGTGACGCTGCAGATCCGACCTTCCGGCACCGACCACGACTGTGGCCGGCGCGCGCCCCTTCCATGACTTCAAGGATTCGAACATGAGCAACGGTACGGCTGGGGCAGTTGACCTGATGGACCACCTTCTGGGGGCCTACGACGAGCTGAAGCGCCGCCTGGTACGCAAGCTGGGCTCGGAAGAACTGGCCGGGGATGCACTGCAGGACACCTGGATGCGCCTGAGTGCGCGCCGTGACCGCCTGGATGCGGTGCAGAACCCCGCGGCCTACCTGCTGCGCATGGCGATGAACACGGTGATCGACCGCCAGCGTGCCGACCACCGCCTGCTGAGCCTGGAAGAGGTGGATACGCTGATGGAGATGGCCGACCCGGCACCGGGCCCGGCGCAGGCGGCCGAACTGGATTTCGCGCTGGAAGACATGGTCGGCCTGCTGCAGCGCATGCCCGAGCGCCGACGCCGCATCCTGCTGGCGATCCGCGTCGATGGCCTGCAGCAGCGCGACGTCGCCGACCAGCTGGGCGTGTCGCTGCGGCTTGTGCAGCGCGAGCTGAAAGCGGCCCAGGACTACCTGGCCGAGCGCAGTGGACAGGGGCGTCAGGTGCGGTTCTGAGCGACGGCATCCGTCTACACTTTGACGCCGAGCAGAACCCCGCAGCGTGCGGGTCCGGCATGAGCCCCCATGGATCCTGACGATCGCCCGCAACGCCCGCTGGATGCCGTCGAGCGTCAGGCCCACGCGTGGGTGGTGCGGCTGACCTCGGGCGAGGCCACCGCCGCCGATGGGCGCAGGTTCCGCGAGTGGTGCGAGGCTGATCCGCGTCATCGCGAAGCATTCGGCCGTGCGCGCCGGCAATGGGAGCAGGTACGCCTGGCAGGCGAACAGCTGCCCGCCGCTGCGCGCCAGCCGGTCGCGCCGACGCCGTCCCAGCGCTGGAGCCGGCGCGCCTTCCTGGGCGCCGCGATTGCCGCACCGGCCAGCCTGGTGGTGGTGGCGGCGATCCGCCCGCCGCTGGGGCTGTGGCCCTCGGTGACGGCGATGGCGGCCGATTTCCACACCGGCACCGGTGAGCGACTGCAGATCGCGCCCTTGCCGCTGCTGAAGATCGAACTGGATACGCAGAGCAGCCTGCGCCGTCGTTCGGACACGCAGGGCGAAGGCTTCGAGCTGGTGCAGGGCCAGGCCGCGATCGAAACCCAGGCAGGCCTGCGCCTCGCCCTGTTCGCGGGGCCGGGCTGCGTGATTGCCGATGAAGGTGCGGTGCGCCTGGACGTCCGCAACACCCACGGCCAGGTACGGGTGACCTGCCTGCAGGGCAGCGCCCGCATCGAGCACCCGCAGGGCCGCCTGCAGCTGCAGGCGGGCCAGCAGACCCAATACGACGAGCGCCTCAGTGGCGTGGTGGCCGAAGCCCTGGCCTCGGAAGTGAGCGCCTGGACCGAGGGCATGCTGGTGTTCCGCCGCGCTCCATTGCGCGAGGTGGTGGATGAAATCAACCGCTACCGCCGCGGCAAGGTGCTGCTGGGCGAATCGGCATTGGCGCGGGCCCCGGTCAGCGGCCGCTTCCGCATCGATGATCCGGACGCGGCGCTGGAGCAGCTGCGACTGACGATGTCGCTGGATCTGCGTCGCTTTCCGGGTGGCATTGCCGTCCTTGGTTAGATGAAGACGCTGGCCGTGCGCGCCGTGCAGGGCTGTTGCAAGCAAGGAGACGCCAAGGATGCGCAACGAGACCATCGGTGTGCTGGATCTGCGCCGCAACCTGTCGGCGTTGCTGGAAACCACGCAGCGACGGCCCTTGATGGTGCATCGCTACGGCTCGCCATGGGTGTGCGTGGTGTCCGATGCGCAGTGGCAGCGACAGGCGGTGCTGCTGGATTTCGATCCGCAGTCGCACCCGCTGGCGATGCTGCTGCGCCTGCAGCAGCAGGCGCTGCCCCTCGCTGAGGCCGGCACGTTGCCGCCTGCGGCGATGGCGCGCGTGCTGCTGCTGATGGGCATGCACGGTATCGACGATCTCGTGCAACTGCACGAGCAGGTACAGCATCATCGTCTTTGGCACTGGTTCGTGGCTGGCACCCATGGCGTGATGGATGGCTGGCAGCTGCCGGCGCTGCGTGTTGCGATGGCCTCATGGCTGGATGACGTGGACATGTCCAATGCGCTGGCAACGTTCGCCGCACGCAGCGATGTAGCGATACTGGCGCGCCGTTGCGGGGGCGAAGCACCGCGACTGGAGCGCGAAGCCTGCAGGCAGATGACGCTGCGATGACGTTGTCGATGAAGCGCCACGCAGCGCACAGAGCTGCATGTGCGCTGTCGTTTCACCTGCCTTGCTGACGTCTTCTCCAGAGTACGGCGCACCATGCGTCGCGGAGCACGGGCGGCGCCGATGGCAGACAGTCGCAGGATCAGCATGCTGGAGCTGGATCGTCACCTGAGCCAGTCATTGGAGCAGGCACGGCATACGCCATTGAACGTGCAGCGCTATGGGCATTCGTGGGTCTGGGTGCTGTCCAGTGACGCCTGGGCGGATGCGGCGCGCTGGGCGGCACTGGATGGTAGTGCGCACCCACTGGTGGCGCTGCGGAAAGCCCTCGACCTGCAGCTGCGGCCCTGGCCCGAAGCGGCCATGAACGCGCTGCCGCTTGATGCAGGCGATGCGCGGCCGCTGCAACGCGCGGCCCTGCTGGTGGTCATGCGTGATCTCAACAGTGCCCAGCGCGTGTACGACGACCTGCGCTATCACCAGGCCTATCGGATGTTCATCGGCCTCGATCATGGAACAGCGTGGTCGCCGATGCAGTGCGTTCGGCTGCTGCAGGCCTGCTCGCACCCGTTGCTGCGCGGCTGCATCGACGATGCGCTGGCCAGCGTGCCGCAGCATCTGTTCGAGTCAGCATGTGCACCGGCTGCACGTGTTGCGCCTGCACAGCCACACGCGCAGCGGATTTCCGGCGGATGTTTATCGTACTGACACATGCACCGCTGACCATGGCGCAGCGGTCTCTTCCAGGATGACGAGGGCGGAACAATGGCAAGGCAGGTTCGTGGTCGCAGGGCTCGGCAGCAGGGTTTCAGCCTGATCGAAATCATGGTGGTGGTGGTGATCATCGGCATCCTTGCCGCATTGATCGTGCCGCGGTTGATGGACCGTCCCGACCAGGCGCGCGTGGTTGCGGCGCGCCAGGACATCGCGGCGCTGATGCAGGCGCTGAAGTTGTTCAAGCTGGACAACGGTCGCTATCCCAGTGCCGAGCAGGGCCTGCAGGCGCTGGTGAAGCCGCCGCAGGGCAGCGGTGCGATGCCGGTGACGCCGTATCTGGATCGCCTGCCGAATGACCCATGGGGCCATCCGTACCAATATCAGATTCCAGGAAACCATGGCGACATCGATGTGTTCTCGCTGGGTGCGGACAGCAAGCCCGGTGGCGACGCCGGGAACGCGGATATCGGCTCCTGGCAGCTGTGAGGCGTGCTGATGACAGCCCGGACGCGTTCGGTCCCGTGCACCCGTCAACTTGGCATGGCGGTGATTGTCGCCCTGCTGGTGGTGGCGTTGGTGGCGGTGATTGCCACTGCACTGCTGACCCGGCAGTCGGCCCAGTTGCGTGCGCTGCGTGGCGACCAGCTGCGCGCACAGGTACGCATGGCCGTGGATGCAACGCTGGAGCGTGCGGCGCAGCAGTTGCGTGAGGATGTAAAGGAGCAGCTGACCACGGTGCGCAGCGGGCGCTGGGCGCGTCCGCTGACACTGCAGACGCCGTTGCCGGTGGAGCTGCAGCTGGTCGATGCGCAGTCGATGTTCAACCTGCGGAACCTTCTGGCGCAGGGCAGGCCGGACCCCGAGGCGCGGCGCGCGTTCATCGCATTGTGTGCCGGGCAGGGGCTGGGCCAGGGCGCATGCGCATCCGCCGCGGACCACATCCAGGCGCGCCTGCGCGATGGCGACATGCAGGCGCAGGCGCCGCTGCCGCGCGAATCACTGATCGTGCAGGCGCTGCCTGGTGCCGATCCGGTGGCGGTGCAGGCGCTGGCGCGGCGCACCGTGGTGTTGCCGGCGCAGACCCTGGTCAACGCCAACACCTGCGACCTGCGCGTTCTGCAGGCGGTAACGCCTGCGGTCGAGCCGGCACGTCTGCAGTCGCTGCTCGGTGAGCGCGACGCTGGCCATTGGCTGCTCAACCGCGGCGACATCGCCAACCGACTCCAACTGAGCAACGAACAGATGGCGGTGCTTCCCTTGGGTATCCATAGCGAGTGGTTCCTGGCAGTCGGCCAGGTGCAGGCTGACGGCAGCGCGGTTGATTTTCGCGCGTTGCTCTGGCGCGAGTACCGCGATGATGGCGTGCGGGTGCAACGCGTGTGGACGAGGATCGGTGCATGAACGTGCAGCTTCGGGTGCGCCTGCCGGCGTTGGAGCGTCTGCGCGCCGACAGCGCGGTGGACTGGGCGCAGCTGCGCAAGGGCGAGGTGCTGGCTCACGGTTGCGACACGCTGGCGGCGCTGGGCCTGCGGCATCCGCAGGCTGCGGTGCATGCCTGCCTTGATCCGAACGACCTGATCCTGCTGGAACTGCAGCTGCCCCCGCTGTCCGGGCGCCGCCTGCAGTCGG
This sequence comes from Stenotrophomonas sp. GD04054, assembly GCF_029836955.1. Lineage (NCBI taxonomy): Bacteria > Pseudomonadati > Pseudomonadota > Gammaproteobacteria > Lysobacterales > Lysobacteraceae > Stenotrophomonas > Stenotrophomonas sp. GD04054. The sequence goes on from NZ_JAOECR010000028.1 coordinate 10,586, forward strand.
CGCTGCAGGGCGAGGTGGAGGCGATGCTGCTGGATGACCTGCAGGAGGTGGCGCTGGCCCACGGTGCGCAGGCGGCGGACGGCACGGTTCCTGTGGCCTGGTTGGGCCAGCAGGCGCTTCTGCAGGCACAGCAGTTGCTGGCTTCGTGTGCACTGCGGCTGCAGGCACTGTATCCAACGCCGCTGCTGCTGCCCTGGCAGGATGGCCATGCCACGCTGCAGGTCAGCGGCGAGCATCTGCTGGTACGCAGCGGGCGCGATCGGGGTTTCGTTCAATGGTATGGCGGACGTGATGCCTGTGCGGTGCTGCAGGCGCTGGCCCTGCGCCTGCAACAGGCCGGTGTGCAGGCCGTGCAGTGGATCGACGATGTGCCGCCGACATGGCCGGACAGCCTGCCGGCCACCGCCGTCACCCACGAACGGCAGGCCTCTGGCCCCTTGCCAGGCTGGTCATTGCCGCTGCCCGGCGCGGGCCAGAAAGTGCCGCGGCTTGCGATCGGGCTGGCATTGACGGCGATGCTGCTGGCCGCGCTCGGTCTGCAGCTGCAGGTCTCGCGGTGGCGAAGTGCGGGCGAGGCCCTGCAACAGGACATGGCGCGCCAGTTCAGCGCACGCTTCCCGGAGATCACCGACGTGGTGGACCCGGTGTTGCAGGCAAGGCGAGCACTCGCCGTGCCACTGCCGGCGCCGCCGTTGCCGCCGCTGCTACGTCAGGTAGCCGGCACGCTGCAGGCGGTTCCAGAGCTGGCGGGGCAGGTGCGCAGTCTGCATTACCAACCCGGGCAACTGGAGATGGAGCTGGATGCCGACGCCCGGGCATTGGCCGATGATCCCCAGCGATTTGAGCACTGGCAGCAGGCAGTGCAGGCGCAGGGCCTGCAGCTGGCGCGCGAAGCGGGTGGTCGCCTGCGGGTGAGTGGAGCTGGACAGTGACGACCCGTACCGTGCTACTGGGCGGGGAACTGGCGGACCTGCAGCAGCGCTGGCAGCGCCTGCCGCCGCGCGACCGGCTGATGCTGTGGGTGATGGTGGTGGCGCTGCTGGCGGCGGGTCTGTGGATGTTGTGGCTGGAGCCGCTGCTCAAGCTGCGCACGCACTGGCAGGCAGAGCTGCCGCGGCTGCAGGCGCAGGCGCGTGTACTGGCACCACTGCTGCGGGCGCGCGAGCGCCAGCAGCAGGCGCAGGGGCAGCGCCCGACGCTGGCCGCGCTGCGTAATGGAATCAAGTCCGCCGGCCTCGCCGATGGACTGCATATCGAAGCACGCGACGGGCGTTGGCACCTGCAGGTGCAGGCTGTACCTGCTGACGCGCTGTGGAACTGGCTGCTGCCCGTGCTGGCCGATCCGGCCATCGAACTGCAGCAGCTGCAACTGACACGCACAGGGGATGCGAACATGCCGGCGGCACGGATATCCGGAAACATCGTGGTGGCACTCACTGCGGGTGGCCATTCATGAGGGCGATGCGCAGCCTTGCCTGCAGCACTGCGTTGGCCCTGATCGTGGGCATGGCCCACGTGCCGGCGCCAGTGCTGGCGCAGGACACCCGTGATGAGCCGGTGCAGTTGAACCTGGTGGATACCGATATCGGCGGCGTACTGCGCATGGCGGCGCGCTTCACCGGGCGCCAGTTCCTGGTCGATCCGCGGGTGACCGGCAAGATGACGGTGGTTTCCGATGGCCCGGTCAGCCATACCCAGGCCTATCAGTTGCTGCTGGGCGCGCTGCGCATGCGTGGCTTCGCGGTGGTCGAGAACGGCGGCGTCAGCCGGGTGGTGCCGCAGGCCGAGGCCAAGCTGTTGGGAGGGCGCGTCGGCACCGGTGGTGCAGGGGGTGAGGTCGCCACGCGTACCTTCGCGCTGCGCTACGAGAACGCGGCTGCGCTGGTGGCGGTGCTGCGGCCGATGATCAGCCCGGACAATCCGATCACCGCCAACCCGGGCAACAACACCCTGGTGATCACCGACTATGCCGACAACCTGGAGCGCATCGCGCGCGTGATCGCCAGCGTCGATACACCGGCCGGCATGGACACCGATGTGGTGAAGCTGCAGCAGGGCATTGCCGTTGACGTAGCGGCGATGGTCGCGCCGTTGCTGGATGCGCAGGGCGCCGAGCCCAGCCAGAAGGTGGTGGTGATGGCCGACCCCCGCAGCAACAGCGTGCTGCTGCGCTCCAGCAGCCCGGGCCGAACGCGCCTGGCGCGGCAGTTGGTGGAGAAGCTGGACCGTGCCCAGGACGAGTCCGGCAACCTGCATGTGGTCTACCTGCGCAATGCCCAGGCCAACCAGCTCGCCGGTGTGCTGCGCGGCGTGGTGGCCGGGCAGAGCGATGCACCGGCAATGGGCAGCAACGAAGGCATCACGCCACTGCCCGGCGATGCAAACCGTTCCACACCCGCGCAGCCGTCGCAGCCACAGCAGGCCAAGACCGGTGGCAATGCGCTGGAATCGCAGCGGCTGGACCCGAACCGCCGCGACCCGATCGACGCCGGAAGCACGGGCTTCAGCCAGAACGGCATTTCGGTGCAGGCCGACGTGGCCACCAACACGCTGCTGATCTCGGCGCCGGAGCCGGTCTACCGCAACCTTCGGCGGGTGATCGACCAGCTCGACCAGCGCCGTGCACAGGTGCTGGTGGAAAGCCTCATCGTGGAGGTCAACCAGACCGACGCGGCCGAACTGGGCGTGCAGTGGATGCTGGGCAATGGCCGCACCTTCGGCGGCACCCATTTCGGTGGTGTCACCGGCGGCAGCGGCCTGAACACCGCCGCGCGCACCACCCTGGACGTGCTGCCCAAGGACGGTCTGAAGATCGGGGTGATCGACGGCACCATCAATCTGCCCGGTGTCGGCCAGATCCTCAACATGAAGGCGCTGGCCAACGCACTGCAGAGCAAGGGTGGTGCCAACATCCTGTCCACGCCGAACCTGATGACGCTGGACAACGAGGCGGCCAGCATCATGGTCGGCCAGACCGTGCCGTTCGTCAGCGGTCGCTACGTGACTGACGGTGGCGGCGGCAGCAACAACCCGTTCCAGACCATCGTGCGCGAGGATGTGGGCCTGAAGCTGCGGGTCCGCCCGCAGATTTCCGAGGGCGGCACGGTGAAGCTGGACATCTACCAGGAAGTCAGCAGCATCGACGCGCAGAGCGCGAACAGCACGGCCGGCATCATCACCAACAAGCGAGCGCTGGATACCAGCGTGCTGCTGGACGATGGCCAGATCATGGTGCTGGGTGGCCTGCTGGAGGACAACGTCAGCCACGGTCGTGACGCGGTGCCGGGGCTGGGAAAGATCCCGGTGCTGGGGGCGCTGTTCCGCAGTGATACGCGCAAGCGCTCCAAGACCAACCTGATGGTGTTCCTGCGGCCGCACGTGGTGCGCGACCCCGCCGCTGGCCAGCGCCTGACCCGCGACCGCTACGACTACATGCGCAACGCGCAGGCCGGCGCGCAACCGGTGCAGAGCTGGGCCTTGCCGGCGCTGTCGGCACCGCAACTGCCGCCGCAGGACCTGTCTGTACTCGGCCAGGGCAATGCGCGCGATGGCCAGGGCCAGCCGCTGCAGAACAGCAGCCTGGCGGCGCTGTACCCGTCCGGTGACGGCGATGCGCAGCTGGTGCAGTTCGCGCAGGGGTTGGACCCCGCGCGTGCCAGCCAGGGCGTGGCGCAGGTGCGGGCACTGGGCCTGCAGGCCTATGCCGAAGCGACGCCGGGTGAGAGCGGGCAACGCCTGCGGGTGCGATTGCCGCGCGACCCGGCGACGCTGGATCCGGCGCTGCAGCAGCTGCGCGGGCTGGGCTACACGCCGGAACTGGTGATCGGGCCGTGAGCACCGCCGCGCCACTGCCGTACGCCTGGGTGCGCAGCCACGGCGTGATGCTGTCCGAAGTTGGCGGCGAGTCGGTGCTGCTGGGTACCGCCGAAACCGCGGCGTGGGCCGTGGCCGAACTGCGCCGACGGCATGGTCCGCTGCCGTTCCAGGCACTGGATGCCGCGACCTGGCAGCAGCGGCTGGGTGAGCAGTACCGTGACGGCGGCGATGCCGCTGCCGTGGTCGGTGCCGCTGAAAGCGAAGTCGATCTGGACCGGCTGATGCAGGACATGCCGGAAGTCACCGACCTGCTGGACGCGCAGGACGATGCGCCGGTGATCCGCATGATCAACGCGCTGCTGGCACAGGCCGCACGCGATGGCGCCAGCGACCTGCACATCGAGCCATTCGAGACCCACTCGGTGGTGCGTTACCGCGTGGACGGCACCCTGCGCGACATGGTGCAGCCGCGGCGCGCACTGCACGCGGCGCTGGTGTCGCGCATCAAGATCATGGCCCACCTCGATATTGCCGAGAAGCGCCTGCCGCAGGACGGGCGCATCGCGATCCGGGTGGGGGGGCGGCCGCTGGATATCCGCGTCTCCACGGTACCGACCGGGCATGGCGAGCGTGCTGTGCTGCGCCTGCTGGAGAAGGATGCCGGCCGTCTGCAGCTGCAGCGCCTGGGCATGGCCGATGACACCCTGGCTACGTTCACCGGATTGATCCGGCAGCCGCACGGCATCGTGCTGGTCACCGGCCCGACCGGCAGCGGCAAGACCACCTCGTTGTATGCGGCGCTGGGCCAGCTCGACAGCAGCACCAGCAACATCCTCACCGTGGAGGACCCGGTGGAGTATGACTTCGCCGGCATCGGCCAGATCCAGGTCAACGCGCGTATCGGCATGAGCTTCGGCACGGCGCTGCGCGCGATTCTGCGCCAGGACCCGGACACCATCATGATCGGTGAGATCCGCGACCTGGAAACCGCACAGATTGCGGTGCAGTCGTCGCTGACCGGCCATGGCGTGCTGGCGTCCCTACACACCAACGACGCGATCTCGGCGGTGACCCGCCTGGCCGACATGGGCGTGGAACCGTTCCTGCTGGCCTCGTCGCTGCGCGGCGTGCTGGCGCAGCGGCTGGTGCGGCGGCTGTGCACGCAGTGCCGGCGCGCCGAGGTGGACGGCGAGGGCCGTACCGTGTGGCGCGCGGTGGGCTGCGCGGCCTGTGCCAACAGCGGCTACCGGGGGCGTACCGGCATCCACGAGCTGTTCGTGGTCGACGATCGCGTGCGTGCGCTGATCCATGAAGGGCAGGGTGAACCTGCGCTGCGCGAGGCTGCGCGGCGTGCCGGCATGCGGACCTTGCGCCAGGACGGCCAGCGTTGGGTCGACAGCGGGGTGACCACGCTGGAAGAGATCCTGCGCGTCACCGGCGACGACTGAGGCCTGCATGGCACTGTTCGACTACCAGGCTGCCAACGCGCAGGGCCGCATCGAGAAGGGTCAGCTGGACGCCGACAGCCCGCGCGGCGCACGCCAGCTGCTGCGCGGTCGCGGGCTGACACCCGTGCAGGTCAGCGCGGCGCGCGGTGCGGGCAGTGGCTGGGGCGCCCGCCGGCTGTCTGCCAGCGAGCTGGCCTGGGCCACGCGCCAGCTGGCCAGCCTGCTGGCCGCGAGCCTGCCGTTGGAAGCCGCATTGACTGCGGTGATCGAACAGGCCGAGCGCCCGCATGTGGCCCAGGCACTCACCGCCGTACGCGCCGACGTGCGTGCCGGCCAGCGCCTGACCGTTGCGCTGGCCGCGCGGCCGCGCGATTTCCCGCCGATCTATCGGGCGCTGGTGGGCGCAGGTGAAGACTCCGGTGACCTGGCGCGGGTGATGGAGCGCCTTGCCGACTACATCGAAGAACGCAACGCGCTGCAGGCCAAAGTACTGACCGCCTTCATCTACCCAGCGGCAATCAGCCTGGTGTCGGTGGCGATCGTGATCTTCCTGCTCAGCTACGTAGTGCCGCAGGTGGTGACCGCGTTCGTGCAGGCACGGCAGACGCTGCCGATGCTGACCCAGGTGATGCTGGCGGCCAGTGCATTCGTTCGCATCTGGGGAGTGTGGGCGGGGCTCGGCATCGCTGCGTTGGTGGTGGCATGGCGGTTGGCTCTGCGCAGGCCCGAGCTGCGCCTGCGCTGGGACGCGATGTTGCTGCGGGTGCCGATGGTCGGTCGTTTCGTACTGGGTGTGAACAGTGCGCGCTTTGCCTCGACCCTAGCGATCCTGCTGGATGCCGGCGTGCCGCTGCTGCGTGCACTGGAAGCGGCGCGGCAGACGCTTGGCAATGCGCTGCTGGCGCGTTGCGCTGATGACGTGTCCGCGCGCGTACGCGAAGGTGCCGCGCTTGGCTCTGCGCTGAAGGTGCAGAAGGTGTATCCGCCGATTCTCGTGCATCTGGTAGCCAGTGGCGAGAAGACCGGCGCATTGGCGCCACTGCTGGATCGCGCGGCACAGACGATCTCGCGCGAGATCGAGCGCCGCGCGATGGCACTGACCGCGTTGCTGGAGCCGACCATGATCCTGGTGATGGGCGGCGTGGTGCTGACCATCGTGCTGGCCGTGCTGATGCCGATCATGGAAATGAATCAGCTGGTGCAGTAGATCCACGCCATGCGTGGATGGATCAACCGACGCGCGACATGGGCGGCACATCCACGCATGGCGTGGATCTACTGGTGCCTGGATTTCTCCACACAATCCTCCACACCTTTTTTCGATCTTCCACAGGTTTCTTAAGCGGCCTGTCATCGGCACGGACCAGCATAGTCACGTCGTCGCAGAGCGGGCTGGGAGGCCCCTGGCGACAGCATGCGTGCAATGACCGTTCCTCCCTTGGCGTTTCCCTTCGCAGTAAACCCTTCAGGAGAAGATCATGACCAAGTACAAGACCCTGGCCGCGCTGGTTGCCACCGCGCTGCTCGCTACCGTGGGCGCCGCGTCGGCGCAGACCGTTACCGGCGGCGGTGCATCGCTGCCGGCCGACCTCTACAAGGGCCAGGCTGACAGCATCCTGCCGGCCAACTTCAGCTACGCCGTGACCGGTTCGGGCACCGGCAAGAAGGCGTTCCTGGAGAACAATTCGGCGCTGTTCTCGACCACCGGCACCGTCCATTTCGCTGGCAGCGACTCGGTGCTGAGCGCGACCGAACTGAGCACCTACACCACCAACTACAACCAGTCGACCAATGCCAACCGCTACGGCGCGCTGATCCAGGTGCCGTCGGTGGCCACCTCGGTGACCATCCCGTTCAACAAGCCGGGTTCGGCCGTCAACCTGAGCGTGGCGCAGATCTGCGGCGTGTTCTCGGGCGCGATCAGCGACTGGTCGACCATCGACGCCAACCGCAGCGGTCCGATCCGTGTGGTCTACCGCACCGAGAGCAGCGGAACCAGCGAAATGTTCACCCGCTTCCTGGCTGCCGCCTGCGCCGCCGAGCCGGCTGCGACCTCGAACCTGGTCGGCGGCACGTTCGCCGTGAAGTCGACCTTCGCCGACCTGTACAAGCGCGATGCCAACAACAATCTGCCGGCCTTCCTGGTTGCCGCGCCGGCCACGGGCGGCACCTCGCTGTACAACGCTGTCTATGCGGCGGATGGCCGCATCGGCTACGTCGGCCCGGACGTGATCCCGAGCCTGACCGATGCGACCAAGGTTGCCAAGGTCAAGGGCTTCTCGCCTGACCAGGTGAGCGTGCAGGCCACCCTGGATACTGTCGCTCCGCCGACCGGCACCGCTGCCGAGAACCCCGCCAACTGGGTGCCGGTGTTCGGCAACCCGTCGGCCGGCTATCCGATTGCCGGCTACACCAACCTGGTGATCGGCCAGTGCTACAAGGATTCGGCGGTTGCCACCAGCCTGCGCGGCTTCCTGGCCCGTCACTATCCGGCGACCTACCCGGCGGCCTACGAGGCGTCGATCACCGGCCATGGTTTCATCCCGCTGACCAAGGCCTGGCGCGATGCGATCCGCAACCGCTTCGTGCTGGCCAGCAGCGCGGCCGGCCTGAACAATCCGAGCACCTGCTCGGGCATCGGCCGACCGCTGTAATCCGCAGCACCGCGTGAACCCAGCTTGACCCGGCGCCGGCCCCTATGGCCGGCGTCGCCATTTCCGCCGTGCGGCGTGCAACGTCATGGTCCGCTGCACGCTGTCGGCTTCATGTCACGCGAACCGTCTATCAGTGGCAGGGCATGCGTTGCGCGTGTCTCCGATCACCGCCGCCGGTGCGGTCCAGTGCGCGGTCACTCGCATCAGGCGAATGCACGACGTCGGACGCCTCCAGCTGCGGTTGGTGGTCCGGCAACACGGGGCTGCGCTGCAGAGCTCGCGTAGGCACGAATGAGGATGGACGTGTCCTCATGCAGCGGGCTGGGAGATGACAGTAGGCGTGCAGTAACGGTACCTCCCTTGGCGTTTCCCTTCGCAGTAAACCCTTCAGGAGAAGATCATGTACAAGTACAAGACTCTCGCCGCGCTGGTTGCCACCATGCTGCTCGCTACCGTGGGCGCCGCCTCGGCGCAGACCGTTACCGGCGGCGGTGCCTCGCTGCCCGCCGACCTCTACAAGGGTTCGGCCGACAGCATCCTGCCGGCGAACTTCAGCTACGCCGTGACCGGATCGGGTACCGGCAAGAAGGCGTTTCTGGAAAACAATTCGGCGCTGTTCTCGACCACCGGCACCGTCCATTTCGCTGGCAGCGATTCGGTGCTGAGCAGCGCCGAGCTGAGTACCTACACCACCAACTTCAACCGGCCGACCAACGCCAACCGCTACGGCGCGCTGATCCAGGTGCCGTCGGTGGCCACCTCGGTCACCATCCCGTTCAACAAGGCCGGTTCGGCGGTGGACCTGAGCGTGGCGCAGATCTGCGGCGTGTTCTCGGGTGCGATCAGCGACTGGTCGACCATCGACACCGACCGCAGCGGCCCGATCCAGGTCGTGTACCGGCCGGAAAGCAGCGGAACCAGCGAGATTCTCACCCGATTCCTTGCCACTAACTGCGCCCGTGAGCGGGCTGAGACCTCGAACCTGGTGGGCGGCACGTTCGCCATCAAGTCGACCTTCGCCGACCTTTACAAGCGCGATGCCAACGGCAGCCTGCCGGGGTTCCTGGTGGCCGCCCCGGCCACCGGGGACACCTCGCTGTACAACGCTGTCTACGCGTTTGAAGGCCGTATCGGCTACGCCGGGCCGGACGTGATCCCGAGCCTGACCGATGCGACCAAGGTCGCAAAGGTCAGAGGCTTCTCGCCGGATCGGGCGCAATGGGAATTCATCCTGACTGTTTTCGATCCTCCGTCCGGCATCGCTGCTCAGGACCCTGCCAACTGGGCTCCCTACATGGGCAATCCTTCAGTCATCTACCCCATCATCGGCTACACGTACCTCTTGATTGGTCAGTGCTACAAGGATCAGACGGTTGCCAATAAGCTGAGGGGTTTCCTGGCTCGCCACTATTCGGCGGCCTACCCGGCAGCCTACGAGGCATCGATCACCGGCCATGGCTTCGCCCCGTTGCCCAAGATGTGGCGCGATGCGATCCGCAACCGTTTCGTGCTGGCCAGCAGCACAGCCGGCCTGAACAATCCGAGCACCTGCTCGGGCATCGGCCGTCCGCTGTAATCCGCAACACCGGTTGAACTCTGTTTGACCCGACGCCGGCCCCCTGGGCCGGCGTCGCCATTTCCGCGACGGTGCCCGCCGCCGCAGCGCTTCGCTGTCGGCTTCGTGTCACGTGAACCGTCTATCAGTGGCAGGGCATGCGTTGCGCGTGCCTCCCCGATCGTCGCCGCAGCCGCGGCCCACCAGGTTGATGAGGTTCCGATGTCGCACCCGCTCCCGTCCGCTTTTCATCCGGCCGCGCCGATGCGCCGCAATCATCCGATGGCGTGGGCCATCGCGGTCGCACTGGGCAGCATGGTGGCCCCGGCCAGCCAAGCGCAGCAGGCGTTCAGCCCGGGCTGGTTCGCCGACCGCGGTGCGGCCCAGGGCAGCGCGGCACAGAGTGGCCGCATGCCCAACGGCGTGCCGATCCAGTTCCAGTTGCCGGCCCAGCAGCAGGATGCAGCACGGCAGAAGCTGCAGCAGTCGATCGACAATCTCGGCACCGCAGCGCAGGCGATTGCCCTGCAGCAGCGACTGCAGGAAAAGGCGCGGCAGGCGCGCCGCGAGGCTGGCTTCATCGTTGCCGATGGCCTCAGCAAGGACGGCCTGAGCGTCGACCAGAACCCGCTGACCCGTGGCTGGCTCAACGCGCGCGAGGCGATCCAGTCGCAGGGCAGCGACGGACGGGTGCAGGTCACGGTCGAGCAGACCGCGGACAAGGCGATCCTGAACTGGGAGACCTTCAACATCGGCGGTAACACCACGCTGAACTTCCTGCAGAACCCTGACTGGGCCGTGCTGAACCGGGTCAACGACCCGGCTGCGCGGCCCAGCCAGATCCTGGGGCAGCTCAACGCCAACGGCACGGTGTTCCTGGCCAACCGCAATGGCGTGGTGTTCGGCAACAACAGCCAGGTCAATGTACGCAACCTGCTGGCAGCCGCAGCGCGGATCAGCGATGCGCAGTTCCGCGACAACGGCCTGTACAGCCCCGACGCCAGCAGCAGCGCGCTCAGCGATGCATTCGGCAAGGTGATGGTGGAGCAGGGCGCCCGCATCGCGACCCATGAGCCGACCAGTGCGACGCGCGGCGGTGGCTACGTGCTGCTGGCGGGACACAGCGTGGAGAACGCCGGCCAGATCGAGGCGCGCAAAGGCCAGGTGCAGCTCGCTGCCGGTGACAGTTTCGTGATCCGGCGCGGCGTGGGTACGGCGACCAATACCAGCTCCACCACCCGCGGCAATGAAATCGCGCCGCGCTTCATCGCTGGCAGCACGGCTGGCAGCGTGCGCAACACCGGCCTGCTGCGCGCCCGCGAGGGTGACGTGACCCTGGCCGGGCGCAGCGTCGAGCAGGCCGGTGTGGCCGTGGCCAGCACCACGCTTGCGCAGCGCGGCACCGTGCATCTTCTGGCTTCGGCCAGTGATGCCGGCAGCAGCGTCACGCTTGCCGATGGAGCCACCACGGCGGTGCTGATCGAGGACGATGGCAAGGCCACGGTGCTGGATACCCAGCGCAACAGCCTCATCAAGGAGTCGGCAGAGCAGGACGCGATCCGCGCCGGCGCGCGCTCGGCAACCTTCGACAATCTGTCCCAGCACAATGATCGCCGGGACCAGTCGCGGGTGGAGATCGTTTCGGGTGGCAACATCCATTTCAGTGCGGATTCGCTGACGGTTGCCACGGGCGGCCAGATCATCGCCGATGCGGCGGCCCGCAGCTACGTAGGCGACGCCGCGCGCGTGGACGTGTCCGGCGCAGTGGGCGTACAGGTGTCGATGGAGAGCAACAATGTCCAGGTCAAGGTGCAGGGCAACGAACTGCGCGACGCCCTGGACAACCGCGACAGCGGCAAGCTGACCAGCAGCGAGATCTGGGTCGACCGCCGCAGGCTGGTCCACGTTCCGGCCGGTACCGGGGGCTACGAGGGTGAGCGCTGGTACGCGGCGGGTGGCCTGCTGGAAGTGGGCGGCTACCTCGACAACCAGGGGCACTCGATCGGCGAATGGGCCGCGCAGGGAGGCACCGTCCTGCTGGGCGGCAGGGAAGTGATCACGCATGGCGGCTCACGCATCAACCTTGCCGGCGGCAGCCTGGATGTGCAGAGCGGCGTGATCCGGCAGAGCTGGGTGCGCGGCGTCGATGGCCAGGTCTACCGCCTCGATGATGCGCCGGCGGAGATGCTGTTCGATGGGTTGTACAGGGGCCACGAAGTAAAGCAGGAGCGCTGGGGCATCACCGAGACCTTCCGTGATCCGATCGTATTCGCGGCGCAGCGTGTCGATAACGGGTACACGGTCGGCCGCGACGCAGGACGCCTGATCGTCTCCGCACCGACCGCGGTGCTGGATGGGCAGGTTGAGACTGCCACCTTCCAAGGCGCGCAGCAGAACCGCAGGCCGGATTCCGCGCTGGAGGGCTATGCGCAGGCGCAGACGGCGGCCGCACGCAACGCGCAGCTGTACTTGGGGCGCTACGACGGCCAGGGCCGCAGCGGTGTGTTCGGCTCGGAGGTGCGCCTGGATGACAAGGCTCCGACGAAGGCGGCGTGGTCGCTGCTGGCGCCGGTCAACGAGGAGCGGCGTGACACAGTGTGGCTGGATACCGCAGAGCTGAGTGCCCAGCAGTGGGGACGGATCGACCTGGCGACCGCCGATCGCATCCGCATCGATGGCAGCCTTCGCCTTCAGGCAGGCGGACAGCTCAATCTGACCGGCAGCGAGGTGGAACTGGCAGGCGACATCGGCATTGCCGGCGGCCAGCTGTCGGCGGGCAACCTGCTGGATGTCCAGGGCCGGCCGACGGCGCTGCTGCACGATGGCCGCGCCCGCACCGCCATTGCCGACGGCACGCGGATCGATCTCTCCGGTGAATGGAGCAATGCGTCACTGGCGATGCCGCTCGACGCCAGCGGTGCCTGGACGGATGGCGGTCGCCTGAGCCTGAGCAACAGTCATGACGTGGTCGTGGGCGCCGAGGCAACGGTTGACGTGGAGGCCGGCGCCGCGTTGGACCTGCGCGGCAAGGGCCGCATCGGCAAAGGGGGCAGCGTCAGCCTGCAGGCGAACAGCAGCACAGTTGCGACCGACGGCAGTGGCCGGGTGCAGCTGGGCGAGGGGAGCCGGTTCAGTGGCCGTGGCCAGGGCAGCGGCACGTTCTCGCTGGGCACCGGTGGCCGGGTGCGGGTGGGCGATGCGGATCCGGCGGACCCAGCAGCGCTGCAGGTGGATGCCGGCCTGTTCGGCAGTGGCTTTGCCCAGTACGACATCAATGGCCATCAAGGGCTGGAGGTTGCCGATGGCACGCAGCTGGCAGCGCGCATGCCGGGCCTTCGGATGACCGCAGACGCGCGCGTCGCGACGGACCGGAAGGAGGCACTGGAGAGCTGGCTGGCACCGCTCTACAGTGCCGATCCGATGAGCGGGCTGGTCCGCCAGCGCAGCGGTGCCAGCGTGAGCCTGCGCTCGGATCGCAACAGCGTCGGCGGCGACCTGCGGGTGGGCAAGGCCGCACTGATCGAGGTCGACCCGGGGCAGGCGATCTCCCTGCTCGGCGCCGGCAACATCGATGTGGAAGGCACGCTGCGTGCGCAGGGAGGACGCATCAGCATCGACGATGTGCGCCTGCCGACCACGCTCTATGCCGGGCAGCGGAGCGAGCGGACCTGGCGGTTCGCCGACGGTGCGCTGCTGGATGCCAGTGCGGATGCGGTGTCACTGGCCGACGCCGGTGGCCGCCTGCAGGGACAGGTGCGGGCGGGGGGGCGCATCGAGATCGGCGGCGCGCTCGACTGGGAGAGCTCCGCGTCGGTGGACAACCGTCCGCCTGAAGCCTTCGTCGTGCTCGAGCGTGGCGCGCAGCTGCGGGCAGCGGGCGCCTCGGCGCCGTTGGATGTCGACGGGAAGGGGCGCACCCGGGTAGACAGCGACGGCGGGCAGATCGTGCTGCGTTCGGCCAACGCTCTGTACCTGGACGGCGCAATGGATGCCTCTGCCGGCGGCAGTGGCGCGCATGGCGGCACCTTGGGCGTGGCCTTTGGTGGCAGTGTTCATGCGCGCGGCGCGAGCAAGGAGGTGCTGCGCGCGCGCGGCATTACGCTCAGCCAGCGCAGCCCGGCCGACGCGGTGCTGCCGGACCGGCTGGAGTATGGGCACGCGGCGCTGTCGGTGGAGCAGATCCAGGCCGGTGGCTTCGACACCCTGTCCGTATTCGGTGACGTCCGCGCGGAGGGCGATGTCGACCTGCGCATGGGCCAGAGCCTGCGCATCTACGGACAGGGGCAGTCAAGCCTCGGCATGGCCGTGGCAGCACCGCAGTCCAGCGGCATTTCGCTGAGTGCTCCGCACCTGCTGCTGGCACAGTCGCACTGGCAGTCGCTGCCGGGTGAGAACCTGGTGGTCACCGATACCGTGGCGTCGGCTGCGGAAGGCGACCACGTGCTGTCGGCGAGGGCTGATCTGATCGACATCCGTGATGTCACCTGGCTGCCCGGCTTCAACCAGGTCGTGCTCGACAGCCGCAGCGACGTGCGGCTGCTCAACGCGGTGTCCAACGGCGGATCGATCAGTGCGTTGATGGCGAGCGGGTCGATGGACGTGAGTGCCGCCCGGCTGTACCCCACCTCCGGTGCGACGGGCTATCTGGTCGCGGGTGCGTCTGCGGCGACCGTGGCGACGCCCGGATACTGGTCAGATCCGGATGCGGTGCTGCGCATCCGGGGTACGGGTACGGCGGCGACCACTCCGCCCGAGTCAGCGCTGGGCGCGTTGCAGCTGGTGGCAGCCACCGTGCAGCAGGGCGGCAACGTGCAGGCGCCGATGGGGGCGCTGCAGCTGGGCGGCCTGGTCCTGGGCGGCACACGCGCCAGCCGGGTGGAGGTGCTGCCGAGCAGCATCACCTCCACCAGTGGCGCAGGTCTGGCGCTGCCCTACGGCGGTACCGTGGACGGTGTGTCGTGGAGAAGGGGCAGCAGCAGCCTGGAGTCACTGACGCCGGCCGGCATTGCGTCCAAGGGCGTGACCCTTACCGCCAACGACGTGGATGTGCATGCCGGTGCGCTGCTGGACGTGTCAGGTGGCGGCGAACTGACCGGCGCGGCATTCGTCTCAGGCCGCGGTGGCTCCGTCGACGTGCTGCGCACCGCGTTGGCCGATGCCAACCCGCGCTATGCGTTCAGTGCCTCCGGCAACCCGGTGTACGCGATCGTGCCGGGACGTGCCGGCAGCTTCGCACCCAGCAGTGATGATGGCTTCGCTGCTCCAGCGGTGGGCCAGCAGATCACCGTACCCGCCGGCGTTCCCGGCCTGCCTGCGGGCACCTACACATTGCTGCCGGCGAGCTTCGCGCTGCAGCCGGGTGCATTCCGCGTCGAGCTGGGCGCGACGGGGACCTCCGGCGTGCCACAGCCGATCCAGACCGGCACCGGTACCTGGCGCGTGTCCGGCCGGCAGGGATCGGCACTGGGCGGGGTGGCGTCGCCGCTGCTCACCGATATCCTGCTGACGCCGGCGGCGGTGGTACGCCGGCATTCCGGCTACAACGAAACCAGCTACAACAGCTTCGTGCAGGCCACCGCCGACCGTCGTGGCGAGGCGCGCGGCTGGCAGACCATCGATGCGCTGGGCCTGACCCTGGCACTGGGTGAAGGCGCTGGTCGCGAGGGAACCGCGGCCATCGACTTCGCCGGCACGGCGCGTTTCTCCGCGGCCAATGAAAAGGGACGCGGCGGTACCTTGGTCGCCACGCTCGCCAGCCCGGCCGTGGGTTCGCTGGAGGTCGCTGCTGCCGGCAGTCCGTCGCAGGCGCACGATCGCGGCGCGACCTTCACCGACGACGCACTCAATGCGCTGCGGCCGGAACGCATGGTGATCGGCGGACAGTTCAACGAGTCGGCTTCGCTGGTGGCGGTGTCCGGCTCGGTGCGCGATGTGGCGATCCGCTCCGGTGCGACCCTGCAGGCACCGGAGATACTGGTGGCTGCGGCGTCCGGTGGCAGCGGCATCCTGGTCGAAGCCGGGGCGACACTCGACACCTTGTCTTTCGCACGCGACAGCGCGTCCGCGCCGACCGTGCCCTATCAGGTCAATGGCGGCCTGCTGGCCGTCTCGAACCAGCGCCTGAACCTGATCACCGGTACGACCGGTGTGGCGGCCGGGCCGGTCGCGATCGACATCGGCGGCTGCCAGAACGACTGCGAAGGCGAGGCACGGCTGGTGTCCGATGGCAGCATCGGGGTGGCCACCGATGGTGTGCTGCAGATGCGCGATTCCGCCCGTTATGGCACGCGTCAGCTTGGCGTGAGCATGGCGGCGCTCAACCTCGGCACCGCCGAGGCGATCGCGCAGGCGGCGGCCGCAGGGGCGTTGCCAAATGGCATGACCATGAACCAGTCCGTGCTGCAGCAGCTGCTGCGCGGCAATGATGCCACCGGCGCACCGGCGCTGGATACGCTGAGCCTGGTCGCACGGGATTCGGTCAACGTCTTCGGCAGCGTCGACCTGGATGCGCGCGACAGTGCCACCGGCCGCGGTGGCCTGCAGACGCTGGTACTGGGCGCGCAGGCCATCCATGGCTATGGTGCGGCGAGCGACCGTGCGCGCATCCTGGTGGACACACTGGTCTGGGACGGTTCGCTGGCGGCGACGCAGGCGCCGGGCAGCGATGCGTCGGTGCCGCCGGCCGATCCGATGGTGGACCGGCTCGGCGCGGGGCAGCTGGACATCGTCACCCGCAACCTGCAGCTGGCGCGCGCCCCGTTCAGCCGTCCCAGCTCCGAGGTGCCTGCCAACCGTCAGGTACTCGGATTTAGTGCGCTGAACCTGAGTGCTTCGGAGCAGCTGTCGTTCTCCGCGCAGGGCACGCTGGACGTGTTCCAGCAGCGCGGCGACTATCTGGCCGACAAGGGCTGGCAGTACAGCGGAGGCAGCCTGGGTATCGATACACCGCTGTTGACCGCCGATCCCGCCGCGCAGCTGCGCGTGCGCACCGGCGGCGACTTCCGCCTGCAGGGGGGCACCGGTAAGGCGGGTGGCGATGCACTGGGCAGTGAGCTGAGCATCGACGCCAACCGGATCACGCTGGACAGCACGATCGCGCTGGCTTCAGGACGGCTGTCTGCGAACGCGCGCGAGGGCATCACGCTTGGCAGCCGGGCGGCGCTGGACCTTGCCGGGCGCAAGGTCTCGCTGTACGACGTGGACAAGTTCAGCTGGGGCGGTGATGTCCTGCTGTCCAGCGACACGGGGGACATCCGCACCGATGCGGCCTCCCGCATCGATGTTTCCGCCCGCAACAACCGCGGCGGGCGCATGACGGTCACCGCAATGGCCGGCCGAGCCGATCTGGCGGGTGATCTGCAGGGCACCGCCAGTGGCCGCTACGATGCCGGTGACACGCTGGTGCCCTACGACGGTGGTGAACTTGTGGTGCGGGCACGCCAGTTGCAAGACTTCACCGGCCTCAACCAGCGATTGACCGCCGGCGGCGTCGTCGGTGGTCGCAGCTTCCAGATCGGTGAAGGCGATCTGCGGATCGGCGACGAAGTGAAGGCGCGCCGGGTCGACATCAGTGTCGACGCGGGCAGCATGACCGTGGCCGGCCGCATCGACGCCAGCGGCGAGCAGGTCGGCAGCATCCGCCTGTACGCCCGTGATCAGTTGCAGGTGGACGGCACGCTGGACGCGCACGGTACCGGCCTGCGCGTGGACAGCCATGGCAAGATCATCGACAGTCCGAACCGGGCCACCATCACGCTGGGCAGCGCCGAAGGCGCCGTTGGTCTGGGCAGCGCGGCGCACCTGGACATGCGTGCAGGCAGCGACGTTGCCCTCGGTGACGGCCCTGGACAGAACGACGGCATGGCGCGGGGCTCGCTGAAGATCGATGTGCCGCGGCTGGGCAGCAACGACGCGGCGATTGCTGCGGCCAGCGGCCTGCGCATCGATGGCGCGGCCGACATCCAGCTCAATGGTGTCCGTCGCTACGACGATGCGCCCCTGGCCAGCACCGCTGATGTGCGCGGCAACCGCGCGCAGCTGGTCACCCAGCAGTGGCTGGACCAGGTGGTCGATCCGCACAGCGTGGCCTGGATCGATGGCGCGCTGGGCAATCCGGATCTGCAGCAGCGCACCGCCGCGCTGGGCGACGTCCGCCTGCGTCCCGGCGTGCAGGTGGTGGCGCGGCGCAGCGAGGCCAATCCCGAGGGCGACCTGACCATTGCCGGCGACATCGATCTGTCCGGCTACCGCTACGGGCCCGAAGCCAACCGCGCCGATCCATCGCGGCGTGGCTTCGGTGAATCGGCTTCGCTGGTACTGCGCGCCGAAGGCAACATCAACGTCCATGGCAGCATCAACGATGGTTTCGCACCGCCGCCGTCCACGCCGGACGAGGGCGGTTGGCAGTTGTATGAGGCTCGCAATGGCAGCGCCGGGCACACCCCCTTCGGTGGCGACCTGGTGGTGCCGGTGGACGGAGTGAAGCTGCAGCCCGGCACCGAGTTCCAGGCCGGCACCCGCCTGAACTATGACGTGCCGGTCGAATCGGTAACGCTTCCGGTCGGTACCGTGCTGCCCGCGCCGATGGTGATCTCGCAGACCCTGCGCCTGCCTGCGGGCACGGTGCTGGGTGCGGCGGTGACCACCGACTCCGGGCAGACGCTGGCGGCGGGCACCGTGCTGCAGAAGCCGCTGGTGCTGGCGGCCGGTGCGCGCCTGGGGGCCGGCTTCCGCCTGCGCAGCGCCGTACAGATGGCGGCACAGGAGTGGCCCGCCGGCGCGGTGCTGCCGGTTGCGCTGCGCCTGGCACGCGAAGTCGAGCTCAAGGTGGGCGCCTACATCCCATCGTTGACCAAGGTGGAGCTGCCCGGCAACGGGCCGGTGAATCTGCGGCCGGCCGATGCCAACGGCAACCAGGGGCGCAACTGGGCGCTGGCGCCGATGCTGGCCGAGGGCACCACATCTTGGGACCTGACCGTGGTTGCCGGTGCCGATTCCGGGGCGGCCGATCCACGCAGCCGGCGCTGGGGCGCCGAAGGCAGCGTGGTGCTGGCCGACACCCACCAGGGCTCAATCGGTACGGTCAAGACCGAAATCATTTGGGTGGGTGATCGTGCGTTGACTGAGCGGGCATCGCTGGACTGGATCGGCGACACCTCCTATGCGGGCCGTCCGATCGCGGAGCTGGCCGACATGTACGGCTTCACCGAAGATGAGTTCTGTGCGATGTCGGCTGACTACTGCGGCCCGGCCCCCCGCCAGGTGGCCGCGCAGGGCTCGCTGGATTACTGGGGCGATGAGTCCTACGTGGGCACCCCTGCGAAGGACTTCGCGGCGATGTTCGGCATGACCGAAGACGAGTTCTGCAGCACCGCACCCAGCTACTGCGCCGGCGGTGGCACGCAGACCGAAGTGACCACCTACGGCAAGCGCGCGGGCACGCCGGCCTGGAGCGTGCTGCGCACCGGCAAGGGGGACCTGGAACTGCTCGCTGCCGGTGATGTCGTGATGAAGTCCGGCTTCGGTGTGTACACGGCGGGCACTCCCACCACGCTGGGCGAGGGCCGCGACGCTGCCTTCAATTCGCCCCGTGCAGCAGCCCCCAGGAACACCGCACTGCTGGGTCCGAACCTGGTGCCGGGCAGCTATGATGCCGCGTTGGCCGGCTATCAGGCCTGGTATCCCGATCATGGCGGCAACCTGCGCGTCGAAGCCGGGCGAGATATCGTCGGTGACGTCTGGACCGGGCGCGCAGAGTCGGGCACCAGCGAGCGTGACTGGGCGCTGTACTCCAGTGCCGCGGTCGGCAATTGGCTGTGGCGGCAGGGAACCGGCAGCACCACCGGCGTGGAGCCGGTGCCGACCAGCTGGTGGGTGAACTTTGGCGCCTACACCAACGTGTCCGCTGCTGCTGGCGCCTCTCCGCGGATGGTCGGCTTCACCGGCTTCGGTACATTGGGCGGCGGCAACTTGACGCTGGAGGCCGGGCGTGACGCCGGCGTGCGCGATGCGATAGGTGACGCGCTGGACTCGACGATCGCACCGCGCTCGGGTGCGATCATCGCGGCGGTGGGATCGACCGGCCGGGTCAGCGATGGCCAGCTGCACCTGACCGGCGGCGGCGACCTGCAACTGCGTATCGGTGGCGCACTGAATCCGAATCTGCGGGCGACGTTCTCCAGCCTCAATGCCTCCAGGGCGGGACAGAATCTCGACCTCAACGGTACCTTCAGCAATCTGCGTGGCAGCCTGCAGCTGGATGCGGGACGCATCGGTGCAATGGGCGTCACCCTGGAAAGCTACGCGACGCTGGGCCAGCTGCGTGCGGCCGATCTGTTCGCCGCCGACGCCGCTCGCCCGATGGGCGGGCCGGTGCTGGTGCTGGGCGATGCGGTCGCGCAGCTGCAGGCGCGGGGTGACGTCGTGCTCGGCGGCGTCGCCGATGCCGGTCGGGTTCCACTGGCCAACTACAGCGCGGTGGTGCACGACAACGGCAGCCGCGCTGCGGGCAGCACCTGGTTCTCCCTGTGGACCGACACGACCGCCGTGGACCTGTTCAGTGCCGGTGGCGACCTGGCGCCGGGCCTGGCCGGGCCGGATAACGTGACCGGCAGCAATCTGTGGCCCGAGCAGGTTGCGCTGGCACCGGGGAGCCGGGAGGAGCTGCTGAACTACTGGCTCTATCCTTCGCGCTTCAGCGCCATTGCTGCGCAGGGCGACGTCAAGCTGCACCGGATCAGCACCACGCCGGGGACGCAGGATGTGATCCTGCTGGCACCCTCGGCGACAGGACGGCTGGACGTCCTGGCCGGTGGCGGCATCTTCGCCCAGCGTGGCGCGACCCAGATCGCGCGCTCCGCCAGCGACGCGCGCCTGCCGGGACCCTTCGACCCTGCATTCATGGCCGAGCAGGGGGATTCCAGCGGCAATGTGACCCGCTCGCGTCACAACCCGTCGGTGGACGGCAACATTGCATCGCCGCAGGCATCGCTTCCGCTGTTCGCCTTCGGCCCCGGTACACCGCTGTCCACGGTCTCTGCGGCACTGGCACCGAGCCGCTTCTACGCGGTGCAGGGCGACATCATCGGTCTGGCCACCGGCGCCCAACGCACGCTGGATGCCAACGGGGGGCGGCGCACGCAGCTGAACTGGTTCGAGGCCGCCGGCGCCGTGCAACTGCGGGCAGGCCGGGACATCCTCGGGGTGTCGATGACCGCTTTGAACACCGCGCCCACCGACATCACGGTGGTGGCGGCGGGCCGCGACATCGTGCATCTGAACGCGACCATCGCCGGCCCCGGCGACACCGAGATCAGTGCCGGCCGCCAGCTGCGCCAGGAGGATGCGGGCAGCATCGTCAGCCTCGGTGGCATCGTGCAGGGCGATGCCCGTCCCGGCGCCAGCATCGCGTTGACGGCCGGCAACCAGCAGATCGATTTCGCGGCCCTGCGTGCCCGCTATCTGGACCCAGTCAACCTTGCCGATCCCGCGCAATCGCTCGCGTCGCAGCCGGGCAAGGCAGTCAAGGTCTACAACCAGGAGCTGAAGCAGTGGCTGCAGCAGCGCTTCGGCGTGGCTGCCGACGGCGACGGGGCGCTGGCTGCATTCGACGCACTGCCGCAGGAACAGCAGCGCATCTTCCTGCGTCAGGTGTACTACGCCGAACTGCGCGAAGGTGGGCGTGAGTACACCGATGCAGAAGGGCCCCGCTTCGGCTCCTACCTGCGCGGGCGCGAAGCCATCGCCACGCTGATGCCGGACAGGAATGCGGCCGGTGCGACGATCGACCGTACCGGCGATATCGTGATGTACGGCGGTTCCGGCGTGCGCACCGAGGCGGGCGGCAACGTCGAACTGATGGCACCGGGCGGACAGATCGTGGTCGGCGTACAGGGCGTGGTGCCGCCTGCCAGCGCCGGCCTCGTCACCCAGGGGCAGGGCGATATCCGCCTGTTCAGCCAGGACAGCGTCCTGCTGGGCCTGTCGCGGGTGATGACCACGTTCGGCGGCGACATCCTGGCCTGGTCGGAGCAGGGTGACATCAATGCCGGTCGCGGTTCGCAGACGACGCTGCTGTACACGCCACCGCGTCGCCTCTATGACGGCTGGGGCAATGTGATCCTGTCGCCGCAGGCTCCCGCCAGTGGCGCAGGCATTGCGACCTTGAACCCCATCGCCGAAGTGCCGCCGGGCGACGTCGACCTGATCGCGCCGCTGGGCACCATCGATGCGGGTGAGGCCGGTATCCGCGTCTCGGGCAACATCAATCTGGCGGCGCTGCAGGTGCTCAACGCCGCCAACATCCAGGTACAGGGCGAGAGCAAGGGCCTGCCGGTGCTGGCCACGGTGAACGTCAATGCGCTGGCTTCGGCCAGTGCGGCAGCGAACAGCGCCAGCCAGGCGGCACAGGACGTGATGCGCAAGAGCCAGGACGACGCACGGCGCAACCAGCCGTCAGTGATCAGCGTGCAGATTCTCGGCTTCGGCAGCGGCACCAGCAGCATTGCGCCGCCGGCGCGCGGCACGACCGCCAACAGCGGCTACGACGCCAACAGCGCCTTCCAGTTCCCGCAGGCAAGCCGCGACGAAGGCACGCAGCGCCGATAGGCATAGCACGCCCCGGTAGGTGCCGACCTTGGTCGGCACGCATTGCCCGATGCAGCGCATCGGGCTGCAGCATCGGGCCAGCCGCCAGGGAACGGTGGCGGCCCCAGCCAGGACGGCACGGAGGGCAGGGAGCGGCCATCAGCGGTGAGGACCACCGACACAGCGCCGCCGGGTGCAGGAGAGCACCCGGCGGTAGGAGGGACGCGCGCATGTGTCACGGTAGATGCCGACCTTGGTCGGCAGTAGATCCTCGCCATGCGTGGATGCCCGGACAGCCTCAGTGCCGACCAACGGTCGGCACCCACCAGAGCAGGCGTGGCAGCAGGAGCCGCCCGGCCGTAGGTCCACGCCATGCGTGGATGCGCTACCACGACCGAATCCTACAACTCCAGCACCCGCCGGTAACTCAACGGCCCGCGCCCATCGCGCAGTCCCAACCGCAGTTCAAGTCCGGTGGCCGGCAATACCTCGCCCTCGCTCGGCAACACGGCCCATCCCGTTCCAGGCTGCCACGCCCGCACCTCGAACCGCTGCACATCGCGCGCCACCGCAAGGCCCTTCGACGGATCCGGTGCGGGCAGGGGATACCGGTCCGTAGCCGCACCACTGGCCCGCCACAGCGTGCTGCCCTGCCGCCACCAGCGCACCCGCTGCCAGTGCCGCCCATCACTGCCGACACTGCGGGTGATCTCCAGCGCGAAGCTGCCATCCGGGTGCTGCTCGCTCACCAGCGACGGGGGCAGCAGTCGCTGCGGACGATCTGCCGGGCGCACCGCGCCATTCATCAGCGCATCGTCGGCACGCATTTCAATATCGCGCTGGAACTGCTGTAGCACGCGCAGCGCCGTCGTGGTCTCGGCATCGGCCTGGCGCAGGCGCTGATCGCTGTTGGCCACGCTGTCCAGCGCACGCCAGCAGATCAGCGCCAGCACGCCCATGATGGTGATCGCGATCATCACCTCGATCAGGGTGAAGCCACGCACGGCGCGCCTCATTGCGCCGCAGTCCACGGCAGCTGCATCCGGGCCAGCGACTGCCGCGGTGCATCTTCGGCCACCACGGTCAATTCCAGTTGCGGCTGCCCGTCGCTGCCGGTGCCCAGATGCTGCAGGACCAGGAAGCTGCCGCGTCCCTGCACACAGCGCTGCCGGGCATCCTGCGGCGGCTGCCCGGCGAGGCGCAGCTCCTGCCAGCGGTCCTGCGCACACAACAGCGCCAGGCGACGGTCGCGCAGCCGTGACTGATCGTCGGTCGCCACTGCCACCGAGCGCATCACCGCAGCCAGCGCAATCGATACGATCGCCAGCGCGATCAGCACCTCGATCAGGGTGAATCCGCGCGCCGTCTGCTTCACTGCACGACCTGCAATTGTCCGCTGCCATCATCACGAAGACGCAGTGCGCGGCCGTCCAGCGACAGTCCAAGCTCCCAGGCGGTACCGATCCACTCCGGGCTCAGCTCGATGGCGTTGGTGGGCTGCACCGCGATGCCTGCAGCCTGCCACTTCTGTGGACGCAGCAGATCATCGCGTTCAACGGTGACCCAGCGGCTGCCTTCGAGGCGGCTGAAACGATAGCCAGCGGCGTCGGCCTGCCAGCGCAGGGGGCGGCCATCGATGCGGGCCTCGTCGCGCGCCACCTGCAGGCGCTGCGCCAGTCGTTCGCCTTCCTGCCGCAGCTGCCGGCCCGGGTCGAGCAGGCTGCCCAGGCCCAGGCCGATGCCCGCTGTGCAGATGCCGATGATCACCAGCACCACCATCAGTTCCAGCAGGGTGAACCCACGCGGCACACGCTGCATCGACGTTGCCTCCTGTCCTGGCCGATACCTGCCAGCGTAGGCCCGCATGATGAAACAAAAGCGTCAGCCGCACCTGCTAGCGTAGGCGGACACGAACGTGGCGATGATGTGGAACATGGACGGCAGGCGCTGGGATCGGAATCGGATGTTGACCCTGCTGGCGGCGACGCTGCTGCTGGCCGTGGTGGCCTATTGGAGCGTCACCCTGTCTGCGGTGGCGCCAGCGGCGGCCGCGAACGAAGCGCATGCCGAGGCGCCGGTACGGCCGATGTTCGATGCAGTGGCCAGCCTGCCACTGGTGCGGTTGCTGTCTCCCGGCGCGGTGCAGACCGAGGTGGTCGTGCTGGGCGTGATGGCGGGTGACCATGCGCCATTGGCCCTGCTCTCGGTAGATGGACGCCCAGCGGAAGCGTATGCGCCCGGCCAACGACTCGGACCCTGCACGGTACTGGCCAGCATCAGCGCCAGCGCTGTGGAACTGAACCAAGCCGGGCAAACGCGCAGCCTGCCGGTGCCCGCGCTGCCAGCGGTGCCAAGCGATGGCATCGTGCCCGCCGGCTCCCTGTAGAGCCGAGCCCGCGCTCGGCTGCGTCTGGAAGAACAGTCGAGCACGGCTCGACTCTACAAAATCCAGTGGAGCATGGCTCGACTCTACAAAATCCTGCCGAGCGCGGGCCCGGCTCCACAGCTGCGCAGGCTCAGCGCGCCGGACGCTGCGGTTCCACCGAACGACCAAAGGCATCGCCCATGCGCTGTCGTGTGCCTTCCAGGTTGTACTGCATCAGCTGGTTGCCCGGCTGCCGCATCAGGCGTTCGGCTTCAGGCAGCGCCGGTGACTTCGCCGATTTCGGCGCCGGGGCCAGTTTGCGTTGCAGGCACTCCCAGGCGGGAATGCGCTCGCCGTTGACCTGTACTTCGATGCAGGGTGCGGCATCGTCCTGTTTCTTCGCCTCTCCGGTCCAGGCCGATGGCAACGCCAGCAACAAGGCAAGGGCGAGGGCAGGGCGAAGGCCCGCCTTCAACGACTCACTCATCTTGAATCTCCTGCGAAAACCGACGCTCAGCAATGAAGACGTATGGCGAAGACAGTGTCCGCCTGCAACTGTTCCGGCGCTGTCAAAAGATGACAGCACTGTCACAAAACTGTTGGCGGTTTTGACGCGACGTACACGTCCTGTTGATAGACCCACGCGCCGCTCCCTGGCCACTCCCTTCGATACGACGCGATGCCTTCGATGACTCCTGTTCCGTGCCGAGCCGTCCGCCTTCCGCTGCGCCTGCATCCGCTGGTGCTGGCTCTGGCCGCGATGCCGCTGCCATTGTTCGCGCAGGACGCGGCGCCTGCGCCCAGCGTGAACATCAATGAATACATCGTGCGCGGCAACACCGTGCTCGATCCGCGCCAGATCGAACGTGCGGTGGAGCCGTTCCTCGGCCCGGGCAAGACCCTGGCCGATGTCGAGAAGGCGCGCGATGCCGTCAATGCGCTGTACCAGCAGGCAGGCTACCAGTCGGTCTACGTCGAGCTGCCCGAGCAGCAGGTCAGTGGCGGCGTCGTGCTGTTGAAGGTGCAGCAGACGCCGATCGGGCAGCTGCGGGTCGTAGGCACGAAGCACGAATCGCCCGAACGCATCCGCGAACGCGTGCCGGCACTTGCCGAGGGCAAGGTGCCGGACTTCGAACAGGCGCAGAAGGAACTGACCGCGCTGAATGAAGGCGGACGTCGCCAGGTGATGCCGCTGGTGCGCGAGGGCCAGGTGCCGGGCACGATGGATGTGGACCTGCAGGTCGAAGAGAAGTCGCCGTGGCGTGCCAGCGCGTCACTCAACAACGACCACAGCGCCGATACCGAGAAGCTGCGCCTGAGTGCATCGCTGGCCTACGACAACCTGTGGAAGCGCGGCCATAGCGCCAACATCGGCGTGTACCTGGCGCCGGAAGATACCAAGCAGGCCAAGGTGTTCTCGGCCTCGTACATGATGCCGTTCGAGGGCACGCCGTGGAGCCTGGAAGCGTCCGGCTACAAGTCCGACAGCCGCGTGCTGAACGCGGGCGGACAGGTCGGTACCGGCACCGGAACCAATGTGATTGGCAACGGCCATTCGATCGGTCTCAAGCTCAACTATCGACTGGCCGGCAGCAGCCAGTGGTGGCGCCAGCTCAGCCTCGGCGTGGACTTCAAGGACACCGAGGAAGACACGCAGATGGGCAAGGAAAGCCTGAAGACGCCGCTGAAGTACGCGCCGATCACCCTGGCGTTTGTCGGTGTGCGCCAGGGCGAGCAGGATCAGTTGAGCATCAACACCCAGCTGGTGGCCGGTACCCGCCGCCTGTTTGGCTATGGCAGCGATGCCATCGGATTCGGGCAGAAGCGCTACTGGGCGGACCCCAGTTTCATCGCGTTCAAGGCCGATGTGGCCAACACCCACACCTTCGGCAGCGATTGGCAGTGGTACGCGCGCGGCTCGCTGCAGGTGACCGACGCACCGCTGGTGTCGGCCGAGCAGTTCGCCGCCGGTGGCATGTACACCGTGCGCGGCTATCTGTCGGCCGAGGCGATCGGCGACTACGGCGGCCTGGCCAGCCTGGAATGGCGTACCCCGGCGTGGTCGCTGTGGAGCGGCACGGATCTGCGCGTCTACAGCTTTGCCGACGCCGCCTACCTGCGCCTGCGCCAGCCGCTGCCCGAACAGCGTGACAAGTACAACCTGGCCTCGGTCGGCCTGGGCGCGCAGCTGCGCCTGGGTGAGCACCTGCAGCTGCGCCTGGACTACGCCTGGCCCTATGCCGATGGCCCGGTCACGCGCAAGGACGACCCGCGCCTGCATTTCAACATCAGCACCAGTTACTGACCCATCCCTTGAACATGCGTTCTCCGGAGACCCCTCGCATGGACCGTTTGCTTTCCCGAGTGTTGCTGCTGCTGGCCGCGCTGGTTGCGTTGCCTGCTGCTGCGGCCGATGCCAATTGGTGGCAGGCCGAATGGAAGTACCGCAAGCCGATCACCGTCGACGCCGGCCCGCAGGGCGCGGGCCTGGCCGGTGACCCGGGCCGCACGCCGCTGCTGCTGCGCCTGCATACCGGCAACTTCGGTTTCGACGGTACCCAGGACGCGGGCAACGACCTGCGCTTCGTGTCGGGCGATGGCCGCACCGTGCTGGCCCATCAGATCGAACAGTTCGATCCCAAGCTGGGCCTGGCCCTGGTCTGGGTGGACGTGCCAGCAGTCAGCGCCGCCGCGCCGCAGACGATCTGGATGTACTACGGCAATGAGAAGGCACCGGCCAGCGGCAACGGCCAGCAGGTGTTCGACCCGGACTACACGCTGGTCTACCACTTTGCCGAGGCCAATGCGCCGGCGCGCGACACCACCGCTTACGGCAACAACGCCGGCGCCGTCGTGCCGCCGTCCGAGGGCGCGGTGATCGGTCGTGGCGTGCAACTGGGTGCGGGCCCGCTGCCACTGCCCGCCAGCGCGTCGCTGGCCCAGGAAGCGGGTGCGCCGCTGACCGTCTCGGCCTGGATCAAGCCGGGCAGCAACAATGCCGCGCAGGCGATCTACGCCCGTCGTGATGGCGCGTCCGAGCTGGTGCTGGGTATCGAGAACCGGGTGCCGTTCGTGCAGCTCAACGGCCAGCGCAGCACGCCTGCACAGCCGATTCCGGAAGGGCAGTGGGCGCACGTGGCGCTGACGGCGGAGAAGGGCGCGTTGCAGCTGTACCTCAACGGCCGTGTGGTGGCCCAGCTGAGCGGCGAGCTGCCGGCGCTGGGCAGCGCGCCGGTGGTCGGCGCCGATGCCCCGGGTGCGGCGCAGCCGCTGGCCAACTTCGAAGGAGCGCTGGATGAGCTGCGCGTCTCGCG
This sequence comes from Stenotrophomonas sp. GD04054, assembly GCF_029836955.1. Taxonomy (NCBI): domain Bacteria; kingdom Pseudomonadati; phylum Pseudomonadota; class Gammaproteobacteria; order Lysobacterales; family Lysobacteraceae; genus Stenotrophomonas; species Stenotrophomonas sp. GD04054. The sequence continues at coordinate 38,323 of NZ_JAOECR010000028.1, forward strand.
GGTGGCACGCCCGGCGGCGCTGCTGCTGGCCGACGCCACCGCGCAGGGCGCCGATTCACGCCTGATCAGCTACGGTGCCGACGAGCAGTCGGCTGGCCAGAGCCACTTCGCCTTCATCCTCAAGGCGATGCCGTTCGATGCCTGGGTGGTGGTCGCCATCCTTGGCCTGATGATGCTGCTGTCGTGGGCGATCATGATCGCCAAGAGCCGCCACTTCGGCCGTACCAGCAAGGCCAATGCGGTGTTCACCGAGAGTTTCGGCAAGCTGTCCGGCGTGCCGCTGCGCACCCTGTCGGACATGGATCGCCAGGGCAAGGCACCGACTGCGATGCACGATGGCTCGTTGTGGCGCATCTACCAGGTGGCCATCGATGAAATGCAGCAGCGCCACCAGCGCGACGGCAACAGTGGCTACCTGAGTGGCGCCACCATCGCCGCGATCCGTGCCTCGATGGATGCGGTGATGGTGCGCGAGCAGGAGGCGATGGCGCGGCGCATGAACTGGCTGTCGACCACCATCGAAGGTGCGCCCTACGTGGGCCTGTTCGGCACCGTGATCGGCATCATGCTGGTGTTCGTGGTGGCGGCGATGGCCGGCGCAGTGGACATCAACTCGGTGGCGCCGGGCATGGCCGCGGCGCTGCTGTGTACCGCTGCCGGCCTCGGCGTCGCCATCCCGGCACTGTTCGGCTACAACTACCTGGGTGCGCGTGCCGAAGCGATCGGCGCGGACATGGCGGTGTTCATCGACGAGTTCGCCGCGCGCCTGGCCGAAGAGCAGGACGGGCGCGGCCCGGCCGCGGTCCAGGGCTGAGGGGCGCGCCATGGGCCAGAAGGCGAAGTTCGGCATCAAGAAGCGCGAGAAGGGCATCAACGTAACGCCCTTCGTCGACGTGCTGCTGGTGGTGCTGGTGATCTTCATCCTGACCAGCAACGCCTCCATCCCCGGCATCGAGGTCAACCTGCCGAAGGCCAGCAACAGCGTGGCCCTGGAAAAGCCGAAGACCAAGGCGATCACCATCGACCCCAGTGGCCAGGTGTTCCTGGATGCCTACCCGGTGACGATGGCCGAGCTGGAAGACCGGCTGCGTACCGAACGCGCGACCACGCCGGATTTCCCGGTGATCGTGCGCGGTGATGCGCAGGTGCAGTACGCCCGCGTGGTCGAGGTGCTGGACCTGCTGCGGCGGCTGGAGCTGGCCCAGGTCGGCCTGGTCACCGGCAAGGCGCAGGGTTGAGGCATGACGGCCCATCAACCCCCTCGACCGGAGCCCGGCATGCGCGGTCGCCAGTTGCTGGTGACCGTGGCACTGGTGCTGGCCGCGTTGCTGGTGCTCGGCATCGCGGTGTGGTGGCTGTTGTTCAAGGACACCGCCAGCACCCGTCGGCCGGTGGTGCAGCCGCCGATGCTGGCGCTGCCCCCCCCTCCGCCGCCGCCCCCGCCGCCCCCGGAAAAACCACCGGAGCCGGAGACACCGCCGGAAGAGACGATGCCCGAACCGGAGCCGCTGGATCAGCCGACGCCGGCCGAAGAGCCGACGCCGACGCCGGATAACAGCGATCCGGTGACGATGAATGCCGACGCGCAGGCCGGTGGTGACAACTTCGGTATCCAGTCCGGCAGTGGTGGCGGTTCATCCGGCGTCGGCCGTGGTGGCGCTGGCAACGCCACCTACGGTCGCTACCTGGGCTACCTGATGCAGCAGGCGATCTCGCGCGACGACAAGGTCAAGCGCCTGGCATTCCAGCTGCAGGTGAACGTATGGCTGGCCAGCGATGGCCGCCTGGAGAAGGTCGAGCTGGTACGCGGTAGTGGCAACGAGGAGGCCGACGCGGCCGTGCTCGACGCGCTGCGACGCATCGGCAAGGTCGACCAGGCACCGCCGCCGTCGCTTGATTTCCCCGCCCGCGTCCTGATCCAGGGCCGCCGGCCCGGGGCCTGATTCCCGACCTCCGTGATTTCCCTTCTTTCGATGAGAACCGTGATGAACGACCACGTCCGTGCACGAACCGACTCCCGCCGCCCGCGGCCGGCCCGACGGGCGCTGCTGTGCTGCGCCGTGCTGCTCAGCCTGGCCGCCCCGGCCGGTGCGATGGCTGCCGAAACGACCATGGTCAAGCTGATCAAGGGTCTGATCGCCAGCGGTGCACTGAAATCCGAAGACGGCCAGGCACTGCTGGTACAGGCCGAAGCCGAAGCGGCGGCCGCACAGCGCACTGCAGCCACGGACAGCGCCGCGGCGAGTGGTGGCGTGGCCCTGGAGGCCGGTGACGTGCGCGTGCCGTACGTGCCGCAGAGCGTGCGCGACGGTATCCGTGACGAAGTGCGCCAGGACGTGATGGCGCAGGCGAAATCGGAAGGCTGGGCGGCACCCAACGAAGTGGCCGAGTGGACCAAGCGCATCAAGGTCACCGGCGATGTGCGCGTGCGCAGCGAGTCGCGCTTCTACTCCGAGCGCAACAGCGACATCGTGAGCAACTGGTCGTCAATCAACGCCGGCAACGGCTTCGACACCAATACCAATACCAACCTGCAGCTGCCGCCGCTGCTGAACACCCGCCAGGACCGCCGCAACCTGTGGCGCATCCGTGCCCGCCTCGGCATCGAAGCGACCATTGGCCAGCACACCACGGCGGGAGTGCGCCTGGCCAGTGGCAGCAGCAATGGCCCGGTGTCGACCACCGAACAGCTGGGCGGCGGCCTGAGCAAGAAGGACGTGTGGCTGGACCAGGCGTGGCTGGCCTACAGCCCGGCGGACTGGGTGACGGTGCGTGGCGGCCGCTTCGGCAATCCGTTCTGGACCAGCGACACGCTGTTCTCCAACGACCTCAACTTCGATGGCCTGGCCGCGAACCTGAAGTATGACTTCGACGGTGGCGACCTCGACCTGTTCGGCAACCTCGCGGTGGTGCCGCTGGAATACACCTCCGACAGTTCGCCCAGCCAGAGCCGGGTCAAGACCCCGAACGAGAACAAGTGGCTGTCCGGCGCGCAGGTGGGCGTGAACTGGCGCTTCAACGACGACAACGCGCTGCGTGCTGCGCTGGGCTACTACGACTTCAAGAACATCAGCGGTCGCCTGTCCTCAACGTGCTCGCTGTACTCGGGTGCGGTGGGCTGCGACACTGACTGGTCGCGCCCGGCGTTCATGCAGAAGGGCAACACCCTGATGCTGATCCGCGACATCGCGCGCAATCCGCTGGACCCGGCCAACACGCCCATCCCGCAGTATGTCGGCCTGGCCTCGGCGTTCCGCCTGACCACGCTCAACCTGCGCTGGGATACGCAGCTGGCGCAGGGTATGGGCCTGCGCCTGGATGGCGACTACATCCGCAATCTGGCCTACGACAAGCAGGCCATGTTCAATCGTGCCAACAACGGCATCGTCAACAACTACGGCGCCGGTGGCACCGCCAGCATCGATACCTTCCGCAGCGGCGACACCGCGTGGATGGTGCAGGCCACCTTCGGTGCCACCGAGCTGAAGGAGAAGGGCCAGTGGCAGGCGCTGCTGGGCTACAAGCACATCGAGGCCGACGCGCTGCCCGATGCCTACAACGACCCGAACTTCCACCTGGGTGGCACCAACGCCCGCGGCTACTACGTGGGCGGTGCCTATGCGCTGGATGCGCGCAGCTGGATCAGCGGCAAGTGGATGGCGGCCAAGGAGGTGTCCGGTGCACCGCTGTCGATCGACGTGTTCCAGCTGGAGTTCAATACCGGGTTCTGAGTGGCCGGCGTGATGCGGATCACGTAGTACGTGGCGGGGGCGCAGCGATGCGCCCGTCTAAGGAAAGGAGACCACGCGTTGTTCAAAAGGAGGAGTGGATGAGCCGTCGCAAGCTGTTCGAGAGTCCCGAACCGTCCAGCCAGATGCTGGGTGTTGGACCGGCCTATGTTTCAGTAGAGGGCCTGCGCCAGCACCTGGCCGAGTTCCTGCTGTACGCAGGCCGGCCGGTGGTGATCATGCGCGGGCGCAGCGAAGTGGGCTACTTCCTGCCGGCGCGCTGCTGGCGCCAGCGCGACGATGACCCGCTGGCGGCGGCTGCCGCCGACCAGCTGCTGGATGCGGCCGGTTTCCAGGCCGAGGACATCCAGCAGGTGGAGCAGGAATTCAACGCGATGCGCCAGCGCACCGTGCTGCATTCGCGGCGCTGAAGCAGATCCACGCCACGCGTGGATGGGGTTACGCTGCGCCCCCGCGCTCACTGGTGATGCGCGCACCTTCGCGCATCACCAGCGTCACCGGGGTCTTTTCCACCACCTCCAGCAACCGCTGCCACTGCGCATCGCTCAGCTCGGCGCTGGCATGCAGCACGCGGTGCACGTGGAAGCGTCCATCTTCGTCGCGTTCCGAGCGCAGCTCGGCATGGAACTCGCCCAGTTCCCAGCCCTTGCGCTGCGCATACATGCGCAGAGTGATGGCGGTGCAGGCCGCCAGCGAGGCCAGGTACAGATCGAAGGGCGCGAAGCCCTTGCCCTGGCCGCCCAGCGAGGCGGGCTCGTCCGCGTCCACATCAAAGCTGCCATTGCTGATGTGGTGCAGGTAGTTGTCGCCGGTCGAAACAATGCGCGCGTAGGCCATCACATTCTCCATCTGTCTGTAGCGTCGAACCATGCTCGACTGCTCCAAAAGGCGGCGTCGGCCAGGACCGGCGCCGCCACCCGATCACTCGGTACGATCGTACGAGAACTGGATGCCTGCCGTACCACCGGTTTCGATGAAGAGGTTCATGAACGCCGGCACCGTTTCCGAACGGGCCCAGTCGCGCTGCAGCTCGCAGAACAGCTGCGGCACGCTGATCAGCTGGCCACCGGCCTGTTCGATGCGCCGCAACGCGGCATCATGCGCCGCCAGCGAAGTGCCACCGACGGCGTCGACCACCACATACACCTCATAGCCTTCCTTCAACGCATCCAGGGCCGGGAAAGTCAGGCAGGCCTCAGTCCACAGCGCAGTCATGATCAGCTTGCGACGGCCGGTCGCCTCCACCGCCTTGCGGAACTCGACGTCCTCCCAGGAATTGATGGTGGTGCGGTCGTAGGTGGGGTAGTCGCCCAGCACCTTGCGCAGTTGCGGAATCGGCGGCTTGTTCAGGCCGGTCTTGACGTTCACCGTCGAATGCACGATCGGCAGCCCGTAGGCCACTGCGGCCTTGGCGGTGCCGACGATGTTGTTGACCAGCAGCTGGCGGTCCATCGAGGCGATGGAGTTCACCTGCACCGGCTGGTAGTCGATGATGATGAAGGCGGAATTCTGCGGGGTCAGCAGGTGGTCGCTGGCCGGGTCGCGGATCGGTTCACTGGACATGGTGGGTCTCCGGTTGGGAGGGGGCCGGCGGCTGGCCGGCACCCCGGGGGCAGCTCAGCTGCGCTGCGAATCCAGCTGCTCCTGGTTCTTCTGCACGTCCTGCGCCTTCAGGTAGCTTTCGATCAGCAGCTGGTAGTTCGGGAAGATCTTCGTGTAGACCTCGGCCCACTGCTGGGCATCGTCGCGGTTCCAGGTGCGCTGGATCTCGGAGGCCACCGCGGCGGTGTCCATCGGCACCACGCCGGCCTGCACCACGCGGGCCAGGGTGATCTCTTCGGCCATCTTCGAATAGGTGCCCGAGGCATCGATCACCGCGAACACCTGGTAGCCATCGGCCACGGCGGCGATCGACGGGAAGGCCATGCACACGCTGGTGATGGTGCCGGCGATGATCAGCTGCTTGCGGCCGGTGGCCTTCACTGCAGCAACGAATTCCGGGTTGTCCCAAGCGTTGATCTCACCCTTGCGCGCCACGTACTGAGCATGCGGGGCCGCGTCGTGGATCTCCGGGATCTGCGGGCCGTTCGGGCCCTGCGGGACCGAGGCGGTGGTGATCACCGGCATCTTTGCCAGCGTGGCCATCTTCGCCAGCGCAGTGGCGTGGGCGCGCACGCTGGTGAATGGCATGTCACCGATGGTCTGGAACAGGCCGCTCTGGTGGTCGATCAGCAGCATCGCGGCGTTGTCCGGATCGATCACCGGGCGGGCACCGTTGAAGTTGACGGGGGTACTCATGGTCAGTCTCCTGGGGAAGGTGGGCGATGGCCCGTTGGCGCGGCGGGTCATCACCCGCCGCGCGGAAGCGCTCAGTGCGCGATCTGGCCGAAACGGCCGCTGTTGAAATCGTTGACCGCCTGGCTGATCTCGGCCTGGCTGTTCATCACGAACGGGCCGTAGCCCACCACCGGCTCGTCGATCGGCTCGCCGCTGAGCAGCAGCACAGTGGCGTCGCTGTCGGCGTCGACGAACACGTCCTCGCCGCTGCGATCGAAGGTGACCAGCTGCGCCTCGCCGACCGGCTGGCCGCCGTTGATCCGGACCGAGCCCTTCAGCACCACCAGCGCCAGCGTGCGGCCATCGGCCACCGGCAGTTCGGCGTGGTGGCCCTGCTGCAGGCGGATGTCCCAGACATCCATCGGCGTGTGGGTACGTGCCGGACCGGCGTGGCCGTCGAAGCGGCCCGCGATGACACGCACGCGGCCGGCGCCCTCAGGCAGATCCACCGAGGGGATCTCTGCGTCAAGCAGGGTCTGGTAGCCCGGTGCGCCCATCTTGTCCCGCGCCGGCAGGTTGACCCAAAGCTGGACCATGTCCAGCGTGCCGCCGCGCTTGCTGAATTCCGGCGTGTGGAATTCCTCGTGGAGGATGCCGGAGGCAGCCGTCATCCACTGCACGTCACCCGGGCCGATGGTGCCGCCGGCCCCGGTTGAATCGCGGTGGGCGACCTCGCCCTCATAGACGATGGTGACCGTCTCGAAACCGCGGTGCGGATGCTGGCCGACCCCACGCGGGGTATCGCTGGGGGCGAAGCTGTACGGGCCGGCATAGTCCAGCAGCAGGAACGGGCTCAGGTGCTGGCCGTGGGTGTTGTAGGAAAACATCGAGCGGGCGGGGAATCCATCGCCCACCCAGTGCGGGCGGGGGGCGCTGTAGGTACCGGTGACACGCTTCATGGCGATCTCCTGGCCGGGGCTGCCGGCCGCTGTTCTTCGTTGCAGGAGACGATATCGCCGCGACAATTGGGCTGGTAGACGCCAATATTTGCCGTCATAGTCCTATCTGGTGAACAATGGCGGCAGGCCATGGGCCGCAGGAGATCGCCCCGTGTTCATCGCAGATATCCGCCGTTGTGACCTCAACGACCTGTTCTATTTCGCCATGGTGGTCGAGCACGGCGGCTTCTCGCAGGCCGGGCGGGCGCTGGCCATGCCGAAGTCGAAACTGAGCCGGCGCATCGCGCTGCTGGAAGAACGGTTGGGCGTGCGCCTGATCCAGCGCTCGACCCGGCGTTTCTCGGTCACCGAGGTCGGCCAGGACTACTACCGCCATTGCAAGGCAATGCTGGTCGAGGCGGAGGCGGCCGAAGAAGCCATAGCGATGTCACGCGCCGAGCCGCGCGGCACCATCCGCCTGGCGTGCCCGATCGCGATCCTGCACGCGCGCATCGGCCCGATGCTGGCCGACTTCCTGGCCCTGCACCCCCAGGTGACGGTGCAGCTGGACGCCACCAACCGCCGCGTGGACGTGGTGGGCGAGGGTGTGGACGTGGCGATCCGGGTACGGCCGCCGCCATTGGAAGACAGCGACCTGGTGGTGCGCGTGCTGGCACGCCGGGTCTGGTGCACCAGTGCCAGCCCGGCGCTGCTGCAACGGTTGGGTACGCCGCAGGTGCCGGCCGACCTGGCGATGATGCCGACCGTCGATCTGGCCTCGCCCAGTCAGCAGCATGTGTGGGAATACAGTGGGCCCGGCGAGATCCAGGCCAGCGTGCATCACCGCCCGCGCCTGGTCAGCGATGACATGATCGCGCTGCGCGCAGCCGCGGTGGCCGGGGTCGGGCTGTTGATGCTGCCGCGGATGATGATCACCGATGAGCTGGAGAGCGGGGCGCTGCTGCCGGTGCTCCCCGAGTGGGTGCCGAAGCACGGCATCGTGCATGCGGTGTTCCCTTCGCGGCGTGGGCTGCTGCCGGCGGTACGCGCGTTGATCGATTACCTCGCCGAGCGTTTCGAGGCGTTGGACGAACCGTAGGCTCCGCATCCACATCCACGCATGGCGTGGATCTACTGGATCCGGCGCCGCCTGGGAGATCCACGCCATGCGTGGATGATCCTGGTGCCGCGCGACGGGCCTTCGCTTGCCGCCTGCGGCCGCGCAGCCCACAATCCATGTCCGGACCGTCGCCATCACGCCCATCATTCCCCGGTCCGGCCTTGGCACCTATGTCTCCCAATGCCCTGGTGCTGGTCGAGCTGCTGATCCGCGAGCGCCGTGCGTTGTCTCGCTTCATCGCGCGTTATCTCGACCCGGCCAGTACCGAGGACACCCTGCAGAACCTGTACCTGAAGGCCAGCAGCGTGCCCGGTGATCCACCGATCCTGGAGCCGCGCGGCTATCTGTACCGGATGGCCTATCACCACGCGCTCAACCGCAGCCAGGCCGACGCCCGCGAGCGGCGCGCGATGGCCGAGTACGCCGCCGACATGGCCGAGGCCGGCCACGACGGCGAGGCGCAGGCACTGGACCAGGCACAGCTGCGCGAGATCACCCAGACCATCCTCGCGCTGCCAGCGCAGGTGCGCGAGTGCTTCGTGCTCAACCGCTACCTGGGCCTGAGCGAGCGCGAGATCGCCACACGGCTGGGTATTTCCAAGAGCCTGGTCGGCAAGCATGTGCTGCGCGCGGCACTGTTGATCCAGCAGCACCAGCAGGGAATGCATCGATGAGCGGCGATTGCCGTGGGCAGATCGCGCCCGCCGTTGTCACAACAGGAAAGCGCACCCGTTCGTGGTGCGGCAGGCCACAACCATGACCACGTCCGAACCCTCGCCGCGTCAGGCCAGGCAGGCGTTGCGCTGGGTGATCCGGTGCAGTGCAGGCCCGCTGCCGGAACGCCAGCAACGAACCCTGCAGCGCTGGCTGCAGGCCGATCCACGCCATGCGCTGGCCTGGCGCCAGCAGACGGCGTTCTGGCGGGGGCTGGATGCCGCCGGGCCCGAGGTGCTGGCGGCGCTGCCCGAGCTCACCACCGATCGCGAGGGCCTGCGCCCGATCGCGCCGCGCCGTCGCCTGCCATGGCTGCTGGCCAGTGCCGCCGCCGTCGCACTGATGGTGACGGCGGCACCGCACGCGCTGCTGCTGGCACGCAGTGACCTGCGCAGCAGCGATGCGCCACGCGTGGTGCAACTGGAAGACGGCAGCACCGCCGTGCTCGATGCGGGAACCGCGCTGGCGCTCGAGTTCGACGGCCAGCAGCGTCGCCTGCGCCTTCTGCGCGGGCAGGCCTGGTTCCAGGTGGCGCACGAAGCTCGCCCGTTCCAGGTCGAGGCCGCGGGCGGCCGGGTCCGTGATATCGGCACCGCCTTCAGTGTGTCGATGCAGGACGCCACGGTCACCACCCAGGTCAGTGAGGGTGTGGTCGAAGTGCGGCCGGGCGATGGCAGTGTGCAGCGCCTGCATGCCGGGCAGTCACGGGCGTTCCGTGACGGCCGCTGGCTGCAGCCGGTGCAGCTGGAAGACCCCGAGACCATGGCGCCCTGGCGGCGAGGTGAGGTCGCGATCGACAATCTGCCGGCCGCGCAGGCCATCGCCGATCTGGCCCGCTATCGGCGTGCACCGGTCTGGGTACTGGGCGGGCAGGGCGCGAACGTGCGGGTCAGTGGCCTGTTCCACCTGCAGCAGCCGGAGACCGCCATTGATGCCGTGGCCGCACAGGCAGGACTGCGCGTGCAGCGCTTGCCCGGTGGCGCGTTGGTGCTGTGGTGAGGTGCCGCCGGTTCATGGCGGAATACGCGGCATGAAAAAAACATGAAAAAACCGTGGGCACCTGCAGTGTCCCGCTGTCTATAGAGGTATAGCCAGAGCGAAACACCGTTTTTCCTCAAGCCAGACACACCACCGGCACCGGATGTGCCCGTGGTCCAGCCACGCTTGAGGAGTTCCTGTCCATGCCGTCCACGGCATCCGCCTGTCATCGTCGCGCCACCGTTCTGGCCCTGGCCGTTTCCACCGCATTGCTGCCGCTGGCCTGGGTGCCGGCCGTGCAGGCACAACCGGCGATCGTCGCGCCGGTGCGCCAGTACGCCATCCCGGAGCAGCCACTGGCTGATGCCGTACGTGCCTTTGGCCGCCAGGCTGATGTGCAGGTGGTGTTCCGCAGTGACCTGGTGGAGGGCCGCCGCTCCAGTGCGGTGAGTGGCGAGTACAGCCAGATGCAGGCCCTGCAGCAGCTGCTGCGCGGCAGCGGCGTGCGCGCACAGCGCGGCATGGACGGTACCTGGAGCCTGCGGGCCGCAGCGGAGGCGGGCGAAGGGGAGGGGGTGCGGGTGACCGAAACACTGGACGTGGCCGGTCGCCTTCAGTCGGAAGGGGGTGAGGCGCGCGATCGGCGCGGCTACGATGATGTGTTCGCGCTGGACCTGACCACGGCGTATTCGGGGCGCGACCGGGTGGAGCGCTATCGCGGTTCCAATCCGGCCGACGTGGTCAAGGATCTGGTCGGCGTGTTCAGCGGCGATGCGCGCAACAGCGGCGCGCTGGACGTCAACGTCCGCGGCATCCAGGGGCCCGGGCGGGTGCCGGTCAGCATCGACGGTGGCGAACAGGCGCTCACGGTCTGGCGCGGCTACAACGGCGTCAGCAACCGCAACTACATCGATCCCAACCTGATTGGTGGCATCCAGGTCATCAAGGGGCCAGGGCTGGTGCGCGATGTGCACAGCGGGATCGGCGGTGCGCTGGTGATCAAGACCATCGACGTTGACGACATTGTTGCTGCCGGCGAGCGCTTCGGCGGGGAGCTGAAGATCGAAGGCAGCAGCAATGCGGTGGCACCGCGCCTGCCGCGCCTGCACACCGGCGAGGATTACCGCACTGTGCCGGGGTTCCCGCAGGGCTCGCCGAACTCACCCTATGACGACCGCACCCTGGTGGTGCCGGTGAAGTCGCGCAGTGGCAACAACCCCTTCGATGGCGAAGACCAGGCCTGGCGGTTGGCACTGGGCGTACGCGGCGACAACGTCGACCTGATGGCCGCCTACGCCTGGCGCAAGCGGGGCAACTACTTCTCCGGCAGCAAGGGGAGCGCGTACTACGACCAGGACCGGCGCGAGCAGTACGAGTACCAGGGCATCGACTACATCACCACGCTGGCGCGTTACTTCAAACCGGGCGATGAAGTGCCCAATACATCCAGCGAACAGGAGTCCTGGCTGGTCAAGGGAACCTGGCAGATCAACGACGACCAGCAGCTGAAGGCCACCTGGCGGCGCACGCTGTCGCACTACGGCGAGATCATGCCGTCGCGCATCCTGTCCGCGCCCGACTACGGGCGCATCCAGTGGCCGCTCAGCCGGGTTGCGTCCGATGCCTGGAACCTGGAATACCGCTTCCAGCCGGCCGGCAGCCGCTGGCTGGACCTCTACGCCAACCTGTGGCGCACCGAGACGGACAGCGATACCTACAGTGCTGGCGGCTTCCCGAACTTCGCAGTGGGTAATCCGGCATGGAACCCGGACGCCAGCCCGATCCTGCGCAACACCGCGCTGGCCAACGCGCGCAACGACCGCACCGGCCTGATCCTGAGCAACCGCTTCGCCCTGCATTCGACCCTGGACCTGACCGTGGGCGGCAACTGGCAGTACGAGAAGCTCGGCTCGAGCGATCCGTACTTCGGTACCACCGATGGCTGGCGCATGTTCCCGCGTGCCGGGCGCCGACAGGAGGGCGAGGGCTACCTGACCCTGGAGTGGCGGCCGGTCGACTTCCTTACCCTCAATGCAGGCGTACGCTACAGCCGCTACTGGGCCTTCGACGATTTCCTCGAGGCGCACCCCGAGCTGCTGACCAAGGGCGTAGGTGGCAAGGAAGCGCAGTACACCGTGAACGAGTTGCCGCCCCGTCCCGCCAATCTGCAGGCCCGCATCGACGCGTTGGAAGCACGCCGCGCCGTATGGGAAAAGCGCGGCATGGGCTGGTTCATCGATGACAGCATCCGTGCCTTGCTGGCACCGTACGAGACGCCGCGTCCGGTCAGGTACACGCGGCCCTGGCTACCCGATGCCGATGGCAACTACACCCGCGCCGGCAATCCCTGCCTCAATGGCGAAGTGGCGGCCATTCCCGGCGTGCAGCCGGTGTTCGCCGGCAGCGACCAGGTCTGCAACATCGGCAACAGCGTACAGTCGCAGCCGGTCGATGCACGCAACAGCCGCCGCCGCGACCATGCCTGGCTGCCGACCTTCTCGGCCACTGCACACCTGTCCCCGGCCGCCCGTGCCTACGTGCGCTACAGCGAAGCGGTGCGCTTCCCGAGCATGTTCGAAAGCACCATCGCCTTCTCCGGCAGCCTCAATCCGCTGCATGCGCTCAAGCCCGAGCACGCCTACAACTACGAAGTGGGCTACGTGCACAACCTGTCGGCCCTGTTCGGCAACACCGCCGATGCCGACGTCAAGCTGGCGTACTACGTGCATAAGACCCGTGACGTGATCGAGCGCGATGGCAACTTCCTGTTCGACAACATCGACAAGCAGACCATCCGTGGCATCGAACTGCAGGCCCGCTTCGACAACCGGCGCTTCTTCACCGATCTGGGCATCACCCGCACGCTGGAAAACGAGGTGTGTGACGAGAGCACGGCGGTGCTCCTGGATGCGAACCGCGGCCTGGTCCCGAACTGCGTGCAGGATGGTTTCGTCGGTGGCTACCTGCTGACCCAGGCCATTCCCAAGCTGTCGATCAACTGGTCGCTGGGCACGCGCCTGTTCGATGAGCGCCTGGAGCTTGGCAGCCGCATCGTGCACTACCAGCGCCACGAGAACCCTGATCTGCAGGCCTACCGTGACCGCCTGCTGAGCGGTGGCAGCGGCCTGCTCTGGCAGAACGTGCCGTTCACCTGGGGAAACATCACCACCGTCGATGCCTATGCGCGCTGGCGCTTCAACGAGCATGCCAGCGTCGAACTGGTCGGCAGCAACCTCGGCAACCGCTACTACGTCGATCCAGCCACGCGGTCCACGCTGCCGGCCCCGGGTCGCACCCTGAAGCTCGGCGTCACCGCGCGCTTCTGATCTCCCACCTTCAAGCGTTGTACCCGTAGTTCCCTCAACCAAGGAGCAATACCATGAAAATGATCTCCCGTTCGGTTCTCGCCGTTGCTGCCTCGCTGGCTCTGGTCGGTGCCGCGCATGCTGCCGATATCGTCGGTGCCGCCAGTGCCAAGACCGATGCCGAGCTGTATGTGGCGGTTGGCGAATCGCAGGTCAATGGCGGCCCGCACCGCGCTGGCAAGGCCGGTATCGGTGTCGGTACCGTGTCCCAGGCCAAGCCGGTGGACTTCCAGGGCCTGAGCGCCTACTCGGCACCGACCACCGTCAATGGCGTGACGGTACGTACCCTGGCCATGCCGATCACCGGCGCACCGGGCAGCCACGCCGGCATGGGCCACTTCAACTTCGTCAAGGTCGGCAGTGGCGATGTCTGGTTCGGTGAATGGTCCAAGGATGGCGCCGCCGGTGGCTTCAACAACCGCCAGGTCTACTTCGTTGGTGACCGCGCCGGCACCACGTTGCCTGCTGGCGTGGCGTCCTACACCGTTGCTGGCCTGAACAAGTTCAACGGCAGCAACCTGCTGAGCGGCACCTTCGACGCCGACTTCGGCGCCGGCACCCTGGATGGTGCGCTGTCGGGCAACGGCCTGAACCTGGCCATCGTTGCCAACATCAACAGTGCCGACGCATCGTTCGCCGGTTCGGCCACCGCCAACGGCAGCGTTGCCGGCACCACCCAGGGGCAGTTCTTCGGCGCCAACGCGGCCGCCCTGGCCGGTATCGCCACCTTCAGCGGCAACAGCCAGTACGATACCGCCTTCGGCGGCAGCAAGAACTGATTGCCACGCCCCTGACGGGGCAGGGCAGGGACAAGCCGCGATCCGCCAGTCCCTGCTTCGGCCCGCTGCATGCACCACCACGGATCGACCATGCGCCATCCCATCTTCCTTGTCGTACTGCTGCTGGCGGCCGCCGACGTGCGCGCCCAGCAGGACGATCTTCGCCGCGTGCTCGAACAGGGCACCGACCTGCGCCACCAGCAGCAGGACCAGCAGCGCCTGCAGCAGGCCGAGTCGGAGCGACCGACCATCACCATCGACGGCCAGACCCTGCGCGTGGAGCGCACGGTCGACGATCTGGGCCAGGCGCTGTACCTGTCGCTGCAGCATCAGCAATGGGGCGCCGCGCAACGCTTCCTGGATGAATACATCGAACTGCCTGGCCACGACCCGTTGCTGCGCCACTATGCGCAGGGCGGCCTGGCGCGGGTGGCCGGCTATCACCATCGCGCGGCCAACGAGTACGAGGCGCTGCTGGAGGCACAGCCGGATTTCCTGCCGGCCCGCCTTGAACTTGCGCGCGTCTACGCCGAAGACCAGCGCGATCGCGATGCGGTGGCGTTGTTCACGGCGATCGCGGATGGCATCAATGCCGATGACCCTGCCACCGCAGGTGTACGCGGACGGGTGGACGCCTATCTGGCTGCGCTGCAGGCGCGCCAGCGCTGGAAAGGCGCGCTGTCCGCCGGCCCGGCATGGAGCGACAACATCAACCGCAGTTCGGCCAGCCGCACCTGCCTGTTCGGGGTAGGCGACACCTGCATCATCCAGCGCAATCTTCCCGATGCCCAGCGCGCCATGGGCCTGGACTACGACGGTAACCTCGAACGTCGCTGGGCCCTGAGGGGCCACCATGGCGTGTACGTGCGTGGCCTCGCATTCGGCCAGGCATGGCGCGGGCACAGCGCCTACAACGAGCTCAATGCCAACGTGCAGGCGGGTTACAGCTGGCGTAGCGCACGGCATACCCTGCAGATCGCCCCCAGCTATGACTATCAGGGCCTCGGCAACCGGGCCCTGCAAGGCGGTAGCGGGCTGCATGGCGAATGGCAATATGCGCTGGACGCGCGCAGCCTGCTCAAGCTGGAGGCCGACTGGAAGCGCCAGCGCTATCGCCAGCGTGGCCTGGCCAGCAATTACGACGGTGAGCTGGCCGCGGTGTATGCCACCTGGTTCCGTGCGCTCAACCCGCGCTGGACCCTCTTTGCCGGGCTGGACCTGAGTGACAGCAGCGCTGCCAACCCAGCCAACGGCTACCGCCAGCGCGGCGTGCGGCTGGGTGCAGCGCGGCAATGGAGTGGCACCACCGCCACCGTATTCGTCTCGTTGCGCGAGCGCGACTACGACGCGTGGAGTCCGCTGCTGGAGGCGCGGCGTGAGGACAGCGAACAGAACCTGATCGCCATCGTGCGCAGCGAGCGCCTTGCCGTGGCCGGGCTGGTACCCAGCCTGAGCCTGCGCTACGCGCGCATCGACAGCAACGTTGGCTGGCTGTACAGCCACGACCGCAGCCTGCTCAGCCTGAAGTGGGAGCGGGCCTTCTGAACACGCCGCTGCAATGCCGCGGTGAACGGGCCGTGGCCGCGATCTTCATCCATCATCACGCGCTCTTGTAGCCCGGTTCGCGCATCCTGCGGGCGTTGCGGCAGAGCTGGGCCGCGTGTATCGAGGAGCGCCGGTCGTGCTGGAAGCGGGCAACAAACCAGAGGGCCTGAAAGGGCTGCGTGTACTGGTGGCGGAGGATGAATTCGCCATCGCGATGTTCCTGGTCGACTATCTGGAGCTGAAAGGCGCACAGGTGGTGGGGCCGGCAGGTGACCTGCAGGCGCTGGGGCAGCTGGTCGATACCCATCCCATCGATGTGGCATTGCTGGACATCAACCTGGGCGGTGAGCAGGTCTATCCGCTGGCCGATCGGCTGGCCGAGGCGGGTACGCCCTTTCTGCTGACCTCCGGTTACGACGACAACCTGCCCAGCCGCTTCGCCAGCGCGCCGCGCTGTACCAAGCCTTATCACATCGAAACCCTGGTGCAGCAGCTGGCCGGGCTGGTGGCGGCGCCGCAGGTCTCTGCGGGCATCGCCTGATTGCGCGGCATGTCGCGCCGTCCTGAAGGCATCCACGCTGCCAAGCTGCGTGGCTCGATGCCACCTGCGCCGCGCCTGCATGCGCGCCACGATGGCATGGCCGCGCGCATCGCCCGTCACGACTGGTCGTCCACGCCATTGGGTGCCTGTGAGCAGTGGCCGCCCCACCTGCGCGCCACTGTCGACCTGATGCTGGCCCATGGCTTCCCGATGATCGTGCTGTGGGGCGAGCAGCTGGTGCAGCTCTACAACGATGGTTATGCTGAGATCCTGGCCGACAAGCATCCCGGCGGGCTCGGCCAGCCGACCCGCGAGTGCTGGCCCGAGGTGTGGCACATCAACGGGCCGCTCTATACCCGGGTTTGGCAGGGCGAGACGCTCACCTTCGAAGACAAGCTGTACCCGCTGGTCCGGCGCGGCCGGCTGGAAGACATCTGGTTCACGATCACCTACAGCCCGATCCGCGGCGAGGAAGGGCGGATCAACGGCGTGCTGGTGACGATGTTCGAGACCACCGCCGCGCATCTGGCGCTGGCCGCGCGCGAGCGCGAGGAACTACGGCGGCGCGAGAGCGAGCGGCGCCTGGAGCTGGCCTTCAGGATGCTGCCGGTCGGCCTGTGCATTGTTGATCTGCAGGGCCGCATGCTGCTGTCCAACGATCAGATGCGCGCCTATCTGCCCACCGGCAAGGTGCCTTCCAGAGACGCCGACAACCAGCATCGCTGGCACGGCTGCCATCCCGATGGCACCCCCATTGCACCGGACGACTTCGCCATCGCCCGCGCAATGCGCGGCGAGACCGTGGTGCCGGGGCTGGAGTTCCAGTACCTGCATGATGATGGCCGCGCGCGCTGGACCCGGGTCGCTGCCGCGCCCCTGCGCGATGGCGACGGTGAGGTCAGCGGGGTATTTGCCATCGCGGTGGACATCGACGACCTCAAGCGTGCCACTGAGCGTCAATCGGTATTGCTGGCCGAACTGCAGCACCGGGTGCGCAACATCATGTCGACCATCCATGCCATTGCCTGGCGGACCCGCGAGTCGGTCAGCAGTGTGGATGAATACGCTGAACGATTGTGCGGGCGACTGATGTCGCTGGCACGCACGCAGAGCCTGCTGACCCGTGGTGCCAATGCCGGCGTCTGCCTGCGTGGCATGCTCGACGAGGAGATCGCTGCGCAGACGCCGGCAGCGGCCGCCTACCGCCTGCAGGGCGAGGACGTGCTGCTGCCGCCGAAAGCAGCCGAAGTACTGTCCCTGGCGATCCACGAATTAGCGACCAACGCGCTGAGGCATGGCGCGCTCACCCATGAGGATGGCCGGATCGAGGTCACCTGGGATCTGCAGGTTCAGGCCGGCCAGCCATGGCTGGGCCTGCACTGGTGCGAGCGTCATGCCGAGGTGGAGGACTGGGAGCTGCCACGCCAGCGCGGCCTGGGCCGGGCGCTGATCGAGCAGCGCGTGCCGTACGAGCTGGCTGGCAGCGGGGAGCTGCGCTTTGACCCACAAGGCCTGGATGCCTGGATCCGCTTCCCGCTGCGGGAGCGCGACAGCCTGCTGCAGACCGATGCGCCGGGCGCGGCGGCGGAGGGTTCCGTCAGGTAAAGGTCCATTTATCCCCAATTGGGCCAAATTGGGCATAATGGCCTCAACTATCCCCGTCTGGAGCCGTGCCATGACCCTGCCGCTGGATCTGCCTGGCCTCGAAAAGGCCCCGGCCTCGTCGGTGAAGACCCGTGGCTGGCCGAGCCTGATGCGCACCGTGCGCGAGAAGCAGGCACTGGTCATCACCAACCATAATCATCCGGAAGCGGTGATCGTGGATATCCGCACGTACCAGGAGCTGCTGGCCAAGGCCGCTGGCGGTGACGCCGGTGAGCGCAGTGAAGAACTGCTGCGCCTGCGCGGTGAGTTCGACCAGACCCTGGCCAGCCTGCAGCGCGGTGAGGGGCTGGGCAAGGTGCTGGGCCAGCCGATCCGCCGTGGCCGCAAGGTCACCCTCGGCCGTCCGCTCTGAACGATGGGGCGGATCCTGGTGCTGGCCGGCGTCAATGGCGCCGGCAAAAGTTCGCTGCTGGGTACCTGGCTGGAAGCCGAAGGACTGAGCTGGTTCAACCCCGATTCGTTCACCCGCCGCCTGGTCGAGGCTGGCTGGCCGCTGCCCGAAGCCAATGCCGAGGCCTGGCAGGAAGGCACCCGCCGCCTGCGCCAGGCCATGGCCGATGGCACGGACTTCGCCTTCGAGACCACGTTGGGTGGCAACACCATTCCACGCCTGCTTCGCGAGGCCTGCGAGCACCATCACGTCGCGATCTGGTTCTGTGGCCTGGCCACGGTCGAGCTGCACATCGCCCGCGTGGCGGCGCGGGTAGAGGCCGGTGGCCACGATATTCCGGTGGAAAAGATCCACGCCCGCTTCGATTCGGCGCGCGAGAACCTGTTGGACCTGCTGCCGCACCTGGCTGAGCTGCATGTCTACGACAACAGCGCGCCGGCCGACGCAGAAGGCTGCGCCGAGCCCCTCCCGGTGCTGGCGATGGAGCGCGGCCAGCTGCAGTACCCGGTCTCGGTGGCCGAACTGCTGCACACGCCGGACTGGGCCAAACCGATCGTGATGCGCGCGATGGAGTTGGACACCCCGCAGTAGATCCACCCCATGTGTGGATGCCTTTCACGCATCGCGCGAAACCGCGCCGTGCACGACTGGGCGCCACCGGAGCTGCGGTTAGACTGACCGCACACTCATGGAGGACGACATGCACGGACCTGCGACGTTCCGCTCCACTTCGATCTGTCTGGTGCTTGCTGCGCTGGCGCTGTCCAGCCTGACGGCGACGGCCGCGCCTGTCGCGTCCAAGCGGGTGGCGCCGCCGCCCAGCCTGGTACAGGCCTACCTCGCCGCCGAAGCCAACCTGCGGCTGATTCCCGGCGACGACATTGAATCCGATTTCCGTCCGGTGTGGACCGCTGTTGCCGACCTCGATGGCGATGGCCGTGCCGAGGTCGTGTACTTCTATACGTCCACCTACACCGGCGGCAGCTTCGCGCAACGCAATGTGGTGGCGGTGATGACGGCGCTGACGGCAATCGATCCGCGCGGCCAGGAGAACCCGAACAGCCTGTCGCCGGTGGAAGCAGAGGACTATGCCGCCATCCGCCAGTATGGCTATGGTGACGACGCGGTTGAACAGATTCCAGGCGCCATCCGCGCGATCCGCATCCAGGGTGATCGCATCATTGTCGATTTCACCGTCAGTGCCGGGGCGACGGTCTGCGAATGGAAGAGCCCGAACCGC
Organism: Stenotrophomonas sp. GD04054; assembly: GCF_029836955.1. NCBI lineage: Bacteria > Pseudomonadati > Pseudomonadota > Gammaproteobacteria > Lysobacterales > Lysobacteraceae > Stenotrophomonas > Stenotrophomonas sp. GD04054. Next base: position 57,625 of record NZ_JAOECR010000028.1, read on the forward strand.
CACGTCTGTCCGCCGGACGGAAACTACACATGGACGCTGCGTTGGA
>NZ_JAOECR010000029.1:0-56246 GCF_029836955.1 Stenotrophomonas sp. GD04054
GAACGGGATGCACATTCGCCCTAAAGTAGCGCCGACAGCGGCCGACACGGTAGATTCACCAGATCGATCCGCGGGAATCCGGATACCGCCTGCCGATGTCAGCTGTCTTTTCCATCACTCCTGCCGACAAGAACCGCCTGGCCGCCAGCGACCTGCCACCGCGGGTACGTGAGCTGCTGGGCGCGCTGATCGGCCTGTGCCGGCAGACGCTGGCCGCGCCCCTGATCCTGACTGTCGAAGCGCTGGAGCAGACCCTGCTGCACGACGCCGATCGCGCACGCAATCCGCAGCAGCAGGCCGAGCTGATGGCCCAGCGTGGACAGCTGCACGCCTTCGCCGGTCACTTCGCCGACCGCATGCTCGATGCCGTTGCCGACGCCCTCGCACGGTTGCGCGAACCGGGCAGCGGTGTCAGCACCAGTGCTACGCCTCCAGCACTGCCGGGCATGCTCGGGCTGTCGCTGGTTGATGAGCACGAAGTGGATCGCGACCTGCTGCTGACCGAGATGGTGCGGCGCGAAACCCTGCGTTCAACCAACACACTGAACCTGCTGGGCCAACGCCTGGGGGTACTGGCGGCGGCGCCGGCCTTCGAGGCCGACACCCTGCCGCTGGCGCCGCAGGCACTGTGCGCGATGGTGCGCCGGATTGCCGAACAGGACGCGCTGAGCGTCGAGGTACAGCTGGCGCTGTATCGCAGTTTCGAACGACAGGTGCTGGAACGGCTGGGCGATATCCTTGACCGTGCCAATGCGCTGCTGGCCCAGTCCGGCGTACTGCCTGGGCTGGTCTACACCCCCTACCTGGCACGCTCGTCGAGCACGCGGCGGATCATCACCCAGTCGGTGGGTGGCGGCCGCACCACGCAGCCGGCCAAGCGCAGCGCGGCCCCCCTGACCGGCTGGAACGGTTCGGCACCGGCCGGCTCCTGGTCCAGCCTGGTACAGGACGCCTTCCACGAGGGTGGTGCAGCCGGCCCCGCCACGCCGGGCGTGACCACATCCACCGGCAGTGCTTTGCATGAGCTGCTGCAGCAGGCCCGGCACGCCAACCCTGCCCCGGCGGACCGCGGCGCAGTGCCCAGTGCCGCAGTCGACGCGGTACTCGCGCGTCTGCAGGCTCAGTCCAGCGCGGCAACCGGCGTGGCCGACCTGCAGGCCGCCGTGGTCGCGCAGCTGCGCAGCGAGCATGGTGCGCAGGCCCAGCTGGGCAGTCACGACCGGGACAACCTGGACCTGCTGCGCATGCTGATGCAGCAGGTGCAACAGCAGCAACGTCCCGATCCGGTGCCGGCCGCCCTGCTGGCCCGCCTGCAGGTGCCCCTGGCACGCGCGGCCATGGCCGACCCGGGCTTCTTCGTACGCGACGAACATCCCGCGCGCGAGCTGCTCAACCAGATTGCCGAAGTCGGCGCCAACTGGCTGGGCGACGATGACGTCGACCCGCAGCTGCTGCAGCGCATGGCGCAGAGCGTGCAGGGCCTGCTCGGCCAGGATGCACGCGCGCCGGAAGCCTTCGCCGCTGCCAACGAAGACGTGCAGCAGCACCAGCGCGCGGCGGCCCATCGTGCCGAACTGGCCGAGCGCCGCCACGTGGAAGCCGCGCGCGGCAAGGAACGATTGGAACTGGCCCGTCGCCAGGCCACCGCACAGATCGACCAGTGCTGCGACACGCAGTCGCCACCGCGCTTCGTGCAGAGCCTGTTGCGCCAGGCCTGGGCCGATGCACTGACCCTCACCCGCCTGCGCCATGGCGATGATTCGCCACAGTGGCAGGAACGCCTGCAACAGACCGAGCGCATCGCTGCCATCACCGCACAGGCCATCGACGCCCCCGGCGGCACCGATACCGCGTTGGCAGCGGACGTGGAGGCCGCACTGCTGCAGGTCGGCTACCACGCCGAGGAAGCCGCCGCCGTCGCGCGCAGGCTGGCCACGCCCGGCGGCGAGGATGAAAGCACCTCGCGTACCGAACTCAGTGCCCGCCTGAAGGCACGTGCGCGCCTGGGCGAACACGCCGGCGCGCCCACCGGCACGGCGCCTGCAACGCCCCGCAGCAGTGCCGAAGAAGCCGCCTACCAGCAGCTGTCCACGCTGCCGTTCGGCAGCTGGTTCGACATCGATACCGGTGATGGCACGCTGCGCCGCCAGCGCCTGTCCTGGTACAGCCTGCTGACCGGCCACGCCCTGTTCGTCAATCCACGCGGGCAGAAGATCACCGATACCGACCTGGATACGCTGGCACGGCAGATCAGTGCCGGGCGCGCGCAACTGGTCACCGAAGACAAGGGCCGGCTGGTCGACCGTGCCTGGGAAGCCAGCCTCGGTGCGCTGCGCGCACTGGCCACGGGCCGCGCACAGGAGACCCCCGCATGAAAGCCGTACCGCCGCAGGACACCCGCCGCGCGCCGCGCCGCCAGGTCTCGGACCTGGTGCCGGTCACCGACCAGATGCGCGAGTGCGTGGTCGGGCGCCTCGGCAATGTCTCCGAAACCGGCATGCTGATGCTGGCCAGCGTGCCGCTGCGCGAGGATGCGTTGTACCAGCTGCGCTTCCCGTTGCCACTGGGTGATGGCCGTCAGCAGGCCATCGATGTGGGCGTGCACCTGCTGTGGAGCGAGCCCGCACATGCACCCGGCCAGAGCTGGACCGGCTTCCGCTTCCTGACCCTGTCACGCGAACATCGGCAGCTGTTGCGCCAGTGGGTGGGCGAGGACAGCGACGAGGGACCGGTTTCGACGGCCTGAGTGCCGGTTCCGGCACAGCGGTTTTTCGCGGTATGCGGCAGAATCTAGGGCCGTTTTCCGTGTCGAGCCACCGCAATGATCCAGCAAGACCCCGGCGCCCTGTATTCCGACCACCTGGCCGTGCTGTGCCGACGCGCCGAACAGGCGCTGGCCCGCGGCGGCTTCGATCATCTGGTGGTGCCTAGCGGCACCCTGCACTACCAGGTGTTCGACGACCGCGACTACCCGTATGCGGTGAATCCGCAGTTCAAGGCCTGGCTGCCGCTGACCCGCGTGCCCAACAGCTGGATCGTGTTCACCCCCGGCAAGCGCCCGGCGGTGATCTTCCACCAGCCGTTCGATTACTGGCACGTGGTACCGGACGCACCCAGCGGCTGGTGGGTGGAGCACTTCGACATCCACATCATCCGCAAGCCCGAAGAGGCGCTGGCGCTGCTGCCGGCCGATCCGTCGCGCTGCGCGATCCTCGGCGAGCCGCAGAGCGCGCTGGGCAACTACGTGCCGAACAACCCGGCGCCGGTGGTGAACTACCTGGAATGGCACCGCGGCAGCAAGACGCCGTATGAAATCGCGTTGATGCGCCAGGCGCAGGTGCTGGGCGTGCGCGGCCACCGCGCCGCCGAGGCCGCATTCCGCAACGGCGCCGACGAGTTCAGCATCCACATGGCGTACTGCCAGGCCGTGGGCCAGGATGCCACCGAGCTGCCGTACGGCAACATCGTGGCGTTGAACGAACATGCCGCCGTGCTGCATTACACCGAGCTGGGCCGCAAGGCGCCGCAGCCGCTGCGCAGCTTCCTGATCGATGCCGGCGCCAGCGCGCACGGCTACGCCAGCGACATCACCCGCACCTACGCCGCACAGGGCCACGACGAATTCGCGGCGATGATCGCCGCCGTCGACGCTGCCCAGCAACAGATGTGCGCAGCGGTGCGCCCGGGCTTCGACTACAAGCAGCTGCACGTGGACGCACATCTTTCGCTGATGGGCGTGCTGAAGGACTTCGGCGTGATCAAGGTCTCGCCGCAGACCGCAGTGGAAACCGGCGTCAGTGCCGCGTTCTTCCCGCATGGCATCGGTCACCTGATCGGCCTGCAGGTGCACGACGTGGCCGGTTTCGCGGCCAGCGACGAGGGTGGCCGCATCGAGCGCCCGGCGGGCCACCCGTACCTGCGCCTGACCCGCGTGCTGGAACCGGGCATGGTGGTGACCATCGAACCGGGCCTGTACTTCATCGACATGCTGTTGAATGAAGTGAAGGATGCCGGCCATGGCGATGCAATCAACTGGGACCGCGTGGACTTCTTCCGTCCGTATGGCGGCATCCGCATTGAAGACGAAGTGCTGTGCACTGAAGGCGAGGCGGACAACCTGACGCGGCCGGCGTTTGCGGCGGCGAACGGCTGAGCCCCTCGTGGTTTGACGCTTGGAGCTAAAGCCGGCCTTTGACAGTTTCCTGCCGCGTTCAACCACAGAAAAGAAAAAAGAAAAGCAGAAGCGGGTCGCTCGCTGCGCTCGCTCTGTGTCGACCAAGGTCGACACCTACCAACAGCCGCGCGTTCCAACGGCCGCAGTGGCCAGTAGATCCACGCCATGCGTGGATGATTCATTCGATATCTGACAGATGTGCCGACCAACGGTCGGCACCCACCAACAGCCGCCTGAACCTGTCAAAGGCGAGGCACTGTGGGTTTGCGGGGTGTGAGCCGCATGGATGCGGCGACCAAGCCTACAGGGACGTACTTGCGGCGTCCCCGCAAACCCACAGTGCCCCGCCCTCCCACGGAATGCCGCTTCGGTTTTTGACGTTGCCGTTGATTGCAGCAGGTGCAGGGCTGTAAGCCCTGCCGAAACCCCTTACCCCGCCATCGCCGCTTCAATCTCGTCGGCGCTGCGCGCCAGGCCTTCGGTCAGCACGCGATGCCCGTCATCGGTGATCAGCACGTCATCCTCGGTACGGATCCCGATACCGCGCCAGCGCGGTTCCACCGTCGTATCGTCCACGCCGATATACAGCCCCGGCTCGATGGTGAACGCCATGCCCGGCTCCAGCAGCCGCGAATCGCCGGCCAGGCGATAGTCACCCACGTCGTGTACGTCCATGCCGATCCAGTGCCCGGTCTTGTGCCGGTAGAAGCGCTGGTACAGGCCCTCGGACAGGTTCTTTTCCAGCGTGCCCTTCAGCAGCCCCAGCCGCAGCAGGCCCTCGGTCAGGGTCTGTACCGCAGCCAGGTGGCCGGCCTCGTACGGTACGCCCGGCTTGGCCTGGGCCAGTGCCGCGGCCTGCGCGTCACCGACCAGGTCGTGCAGCGCGCGCTGCTCGGCGCTGAAGCGGCCGTTCACCGGGAACGTGCGGGTGATGTCGCTGGCATAGCCGCGGTATTCGGCACCGGCGTCGATCAGCACCAGCTCACCATCGCGCGAACGTGCGTTGTTGTCGCGATAGTGCAGGATGCAGCCGTTGCGGCCGGCACCGACGATGCTGCAATAGGCCGGCACCGCGTCGTTGGCGCGGAACACGCGTTCCAGCTCCGCCTGCAGTTCGTATTCGTGGATGCCGGCCTTCGCCGCTTTCATCGCCGCCAGATGCGCACGCACGCTGATCTGCGCGGCGTGGTGCATCAGCGCCACTTCGGCGCCGGACTTGAACAGGCGCTGCTCATGCAGCAGGTGGCCCAGCTCCAGGAACTCATGCGGCGGCTGCGCGCCGTGGCGCACCTGCGAACGCACGCGGTTGACCCAGCCGATCAGCTTCAGGTCGAAATCGGCGTCGCGACCGAAGTGGTAATAGACGCGCGAACGCCCTTCCAGCAGGCCCGGCAGGATGTCGTCCAGATCGTCGATCGGGTACGCATCGTCCATGCCGTACTGCGCCACCGCACCTTCCTGGCCGGCGCGGCTGCCGTCCCAGGCCTCGCGCTCGGCGTCGCGCTCACGGCAGAACAGGATGGCCTCGCCGTGACGGCGGCCCGGGATCAACACCAGCACCGCTTCCGGCTCCGGGAAGCCGCTCAAGTACTGGAAGTCCGAATCCTGCCGGAACGGGTAATGGGTATCGAGGCTGCGCACCTTCTCGGCGGCGGCGGGAAGCACCAGGATCGCATCCTCGCCGGCCATGTCCATCAGCTGGCGGCGGCGACGCTTGTATTCGCCGGCCGCGATGCCGGTGCGCTGCTTGATGTCCATCAGTTCAGGCGCTGCCGATGGCGCGAGGCCAGCACCACGTCACCGTGCAGCAGCAGTACCGCCACGCGGATGAATTCCTCGATCTCGGACAGGGCTTCGTCATCGTCATCGCCACCGGCCTCGAAATCCTCGCTGGAGGCACGCGCCAGGCTGGCCATGTCGGTCAGCGCTTCTTCACCCTCTTCGGACAGGATCGGGCGGCGGCCGCCGCTGCCCAGGCCGAAGCCGCCCAGGAAGGAACGGGTCCAGCTGAACATGGCATCAGCCTGCGCGGACACGTCGTCGCCATCGGTCAGCAGCAGTTCGAAGGCGAAATCGCGGTCTTCCAGTTGCTTGATGGTGACCTGCAGCAGCTGCCCCAGCACGCTGTCGGCGGCCACCGGCGGCAGGTTGTCGTCGGCCAGCACACGCGCCGGCCAATCATTGCCGGGGGCACCACCGGCGGCCAGCCAGCCGCACAGTGCGCCGTGCAGCTCGGCAGCGGTGGCGCCCAGGCCCAGTTCCTGGCTGGCGCGGGTAACGTCGTCGACGGAGGGAAGTTCGGTCATCGTGCGGCTCGTTCGGAAAGGAAACCCGGGGCGCGCACGCGCGCGCCCGTGAGACCCCGTAGTGTAGCAACCCGACGGCATCCTCTCTGCGACCGTCAGGCCTTGCTGCGACAACGCTTGACCGCCCTTACCCGGCTTGCCTATCGTGCCCGTATGGAACCCGCCGATCCCCTTGCCCAGCTGCAGGACTTCGCTGCCCGCGTGGAAGCGTTGCTTGAACGCAACCAGCGCCTGGCCGAGGAGAACCGCAGCCTGCGCCACCAGCAGGAACAGCTGGTGGCCGAGCGTTCCACGCTGCTGGCCAAGAACGAGCAGGCACGCTCGCGGGTGGAAGCAATGATCAGCCGGCTCAAATCCCTGGAGCAGCACACATGAGCGCCGAACCGGTCAGTGTCCGCATCCTCGATCGTGAATACACCGTGGGTGTCGGCGGCGATGAACGCGACAGCCTGATGGCCGCCGCGCGCCTGCTCGATGCGCGCATGCGCGAAATCCGCGGCAGCAACCGCATGGCCGCGGTCGACCGCGTCGCCGTGCTGGCGGCGTTGAACCTGGCCCATGAACTGCAGCTGCTGCGTGACGAGAACGCCCGCCAGGCAGTCGCCCTGCAGCAGACGCTGGCCGACCTGAACCGGCGCCTGGACCGCGCGATCGACGGCACCCCGTAGAAGAGGGGACGGAGGGAATCAAGGCGCATTCGCCCCTTCCGTGCCGGAAACGTCTTAATCCCCTCCGTCCCCTTTTCTCATATCTGAATTGGCACGGACTGTTGCCGACGAACGGCCTATCCAGATCCTGCGTGCTGGCTATAATGGCCACGCGTTCTCTGCGGTACTCGACGGCATGTGCAAACATTCGCCTTGTCCCTTAAGAACGACACCGGGAGCGCGACAGCGCCGGGAGTGCAGGTCCGCCTTGTAGCGGGAAGCCCGATGGTTCTCCAGCGTTCCCACTTGAGCCCCCGGGTTCAAGGTCGTTTCGCATGCATCGACATTGCGGAGAATGCAATATTCCAGCAAGGGCGGCGTCTTCGGGCGTCGCCCTTGTTCTTTCCGGCACAATGACGGCTGATCCTTGCCGCACGCTGCCATGACCGACCCGCGCCAGGCCCTGCGCCACGACCTGCGGCAACGCCGCCGCGACCTTTCCGCCGCTGAGCGCATTGCCGCCGCCGAATCCCTCGCCGATGCCCTGCTGGCCCTGCCGTTCGCCCCGCGCGAAGGCGCCGTGGCCGGCTACTGGGCGCTGGATGGCGAAATCGCCCTGCACCGCTGGCAGCTGCAGCTGCCCGAAGGACTCTCCTACTGCCTGCCAGTGCTGGCCGGCGACGTGCTGCGCTTCGCGCCGTGGCGGCCCGGGCAGCCGCTGACCAGCAACCGCTATGGCATTCCCGAGCCGGACGTGGCGATGGAAGACACCCTGGAACCGTCGCAGATGGCGCTGGTAGTGACCCCGCTGGTGGGCTTCGACACACAGTGCCGGCGGCTGGGCATGGGGGGCGGCTGGTATGATCGCAGCTTCGCCTTCCGCCACGACCGGCCGGCGCCGCCCTGGCTGGTCGGCGCTGCATTCGCGGTGCAGCAGGTCGAGTCCTTGCCGGTGGCGTCGTGGGACGTGCCGGTGGATGCGATCTGCACCGAAGACGGCACCCTGTTCCCCTCCGCTGCCCCCGTGAACGCATGACCGCCCGCAAGCGCTACTGGCTGATGAAGTCCGAACCGGACGCCTTCTCCATCGATGACCTGGCCAAGGTCAAGGTCGAACCCTGGAACGGGGTGCGCAACTACCAGGCGCGCAATTTCATGCGCGATGGCATGCAGGTGGGCGACGGCATCCTGTTCTACCACTCCAATACCAAGGTGCCCGGCATCGTCGGCCTGGCCACGGTGGCCAGCCCGGCCTATCCGGACGACACCCAGTTCGACCCGAAATCCGACTACCACGACCCCAAGAGCACGCGCGAGAACCCGCGCTGGATGCTGGTGGACGTGGCCTTCGACCGCAAGCTCAAGCAGGTGATCGCGCTGGACGAGATCAAGCTGCACGCCGAAGAACTCGGCGAGGGCTTCCCGCTGGTTGCCAAGGGCAACCGCCTGTCGGTGTTCCCGGTGACGGCTGCGCAGTGGAAGCTGCTGCTGTCGCTGGAAAAGAAATCCTGATTCCCTGCCTGAGAGTTCTCCCATGTCCGAAGCCAAGCGCCTGGCCGCCGAGAAAGCCATCGAGTACGTTGAAGACGGCATGATCGTCGGTGTCGGCACCGGTTCCACCGTGGCCTATTTCATCGATGCCCTGGCCCGCATCCAGCACCGCATCAAGGGTGCCGTGTCCAGCTCCGAACAGAGCACCGCGCGCCTGAAGCAGCACGGCATCGAGGTGATCGAGCTGAACCACAGCGGCAACCTGTCGCTGTACGTGGACGGCGCCGATGAGTGCGATGCCAACAAGTGCCTGATCAAGGGTGGCGGCGCCGCACTGACCCGCGAGAAGATCATCGCCGAGGCCAGCGAGCGCTTCATCTGCATCGTCGACCCGAGCAAGCAGGTGCCGGTGCTGGGCAAGTTCCCGCTGCCGGTGGAAGTGATCCCGATGGCGCGCAGCCTGGTCGCCCGCCAGATCCGCGACATGACCGGCGGCCAGCCGACCTGGCGCGAAGGCGTGGTCACCGACAACGGCAACCAGATCCTGGACATCCACAACCTGCAGATCACCGATCCGGAAAAGCTGGAGCGCGAGCTCAACCAGCTGCCCGGCGTGGTCTGTGTCGGCCTGTTCGCACGCCGCCGGGCCGATGTGGTGATCGTCGGTGGTGAGCCGCCGGTCGTGCTCTGACCCTTTCGAAGGATCCTGACGATGTCGCTGTTGCGTTCGCTGCTGATGCTTCCGCTGCTGGCCCTGGCCGGCTGTGCTACCGACGCGGCCCGCCATTGGGTCGAGCTGGATGGCGCCCGCTACCAGGTGGAGCTGGCCACCAACGATGAAACCCGCGCGCGCGGGTTGATGTTCCGCGACCAGATGGCCGCCGATCACGGCATGTTGTTCATCCACGACCGCGAGGAAATGCAGGCGTACTGGATGAAGAACACCAAGCTTGCGCTGGACATCCTGTACTTCGACAGCCAGCGCAAGCTGGTCAGCCAGCAGCGCGACGTGCCGCCGTGCTCGGCCGGCGACATGTGCCCGCCCTACCCCAGCGGTGGCCCGGCGCGTTACGTGCTGGAGCTCAACGCCGGCCAGGCCGAGAAGCTCAAGCTGAAGGACGGGACCCAGCTGACCTTCGGCCCGGGCATCGAGAAGTAAACGATGCGACCGGCCAGCGGCCGGCACCCGCCGAATCAACATCAAAGGCAAAAGCTGGGTTACCGAGGGATGGCGGGGCGGTGTGGACTTGCAGGACACGCCGTAAACCCGTCCCGGGGGGCTCGTAGGCGCCATCCATGGCGCCTGCGGTCCTGCAAGCCCACACCGCCCCACCTCTGACAGTTGGCCGGCGGCTGTTGGCAGGTGTCGACCTTGGTCGACACGACATTTCCAAGGCGATGTTCTTTTCACGCGGCACCGCTTGAAACCGCCTGCAATTGCCGCCAGTCTGTGGTCATGCAGGACCAGATCTCACTCCCCGACTGGGATGCACTGGCCGACCTCGAAGACGAGGCGCTGCCACTGTTGCCGACCGCGCTGCTGATCGCGCGCGATGAATACCCCGATCTGCAGCCGTCCACCTACGACGCGCTGATCCAGAGCCATGTCGACCACCTCCGTTCGGAAGTGGACAGCATCGACAACAGCCCATTGAAGATGGCAGCGATCAATCGCCATCTGTTCGACGAGCTGGGCTACAGCGGCGACCACGACGAGTACTACGACCCGCGCAACAGCTACCTCAACCAGGTATTCGAGCGCCGCCTGGGCAACCCGATCTCGCTGGCGCTGGTGCAGATGGAAGTCGCGCGCCGGCTGGGCATTCCGCTCGACGGCGTGTCCTTCCCCGGCCATTTCCTGGTGCGCCTGCCGGTGGACGACGGCGTGCTGGTGATGGATCCGTTCAATGGCGGCCGCCCGCTGGACGTGGACGAACTGCGCGAGCGGGCCAAGTCACACCTGGGCGGGCAGATGCCCGACGACCAGGTGCTGGCGCAGATCCTCGACCCGGCCCCTGCGCGCGCGATCCTGATGCGGATGCTGCGCAACCTGCACGGTGTGTATGCCGAAGCGGGCGAATGGGACCGTGCCGCACGCAGTGCCGACCGCCTGCTGAAGCTGGCCCCGGAGCAGGACGACGCGCTGCGTGACCGTGGCCTGGCCTACCTGCAGCTGGAGTATCTGGCCGGTGCCCGCCACGACCTGGGGCAGTATCTGAAGCGCAACCCGGAAGCCAGCGATGCGCAGTGGCTGCGCGAGAAGCTGATCGACCTTGGCGGGCCGGTGCCGCGGCTGCATTGAGGTTGTCCGGTGTGCGGACCAACGGTCCGCACCCACAGAAGGGCCTGCAGGCCCCGCCATCAATCGACCTCGACCATCTCGAAATCGGCCTTGGTCACCCCGCAATCCGGGCAGGTCCAGGTCTCGGGAATGTCTTCCCAGCGCGTCCCCGGCGCGATGCCCTCTTCCGGCAAGCCTTCCGCTTCGCTGTAAAGGAAGCCGCAGACCACGCACATCCAGGTACGCAAGGTGGTGGGGGTGGCATCGCTCATCGGATAATCAAGGCTGGATTCACGGGCCGCCATTGTCCCATCGCGGTCCACTCACCGGTAGCCATCGATGACTTCTGCTTCCCCGGCGCCCCGCGGCGTCTACCTGATCACCCCGGACGAGCCGGATACCGCGCGCCTGCTGGCCCGTACCGCGCCGCTGCTGGCCGCCGGCGCCACCTGGCTGCAGTACCGCAACAAGACCGCCAGCGACGCGCTGCGGCGCGAGCAGGCCTTCGCCCTGCAGGCGCTGTGCGCGGAACACGGCGTGCCGCTGATCGTCAACGACGACCCGGCGCTGGCCAAGGCGGTCGGCGCCGCCGGCGTGCATCTGGGCGGCACCGACGGTGACATCCCCAGCGCGCGCGCGCTGCTTGGTGCCGAGGCCATCATCGGCGCCTCCTGCTACGACCAGCTGGCCAATGCCGAGCAGGCCGTTGCCGCCGGCGCCAGCTACGTGGCCTTCGGCGCGTTCTTCCCGACCACCACCAAGGTCACCAACAGCCGCGCCCATACCGACCTGCTGCGGCAAAGCGCCGCACTGGGCGTGCCGCGGGTGGCGATCGGCGGCCTGACGCCGGACAATGTCGGTCCCATCATCGACGCCGGCGCCGATCTGGTCGCCGTGGTCAGCAGCGTGTTCGCCGCCGAAGACCCGGTTGCGGTCCAGCGCGCCTACCTCGCCCAGTTCGCGTAACGCCCAGGAAAGCCCCATGAACCACGACCAGTCCCACGCCCTGTTCTCCCGCGCCCAGCAGTTGCTGCCGGGCGGCGTCAATTCGCCGGTGCGCGCGTTCAAATCGGTCGGCGGCGAACCGTTCTTCGTCGAGCGCGCCGATGGCGCCTACCTGTACGACGTCGATGGAAACCGCTACATCGACTATGTCGGTTCCTGGGGCCCGATGATCGTCGGCCACAACCACACGGCGGTGCGCCAGGCGGTGAAGAAGGCGATCGACAATGGCCTGTCCTTCGGCGCGCCCTGCGCGGCCGAAGTGACCATGGCCGAGACCATCACCCGACTGGTGCCGTCGTGCGAGATGGTGCGCATGGTCAACTCCGGCACTGAAGCCACGCTGTCGGCGATCCGGCTGGCGCGCGGCGCCACCGGCCGCAACCGCATCGTCAAGTTCGAAGGCTGCTACCACGGCCATGGCGACTCGTTCCTGGTCAAGGCCGGCAGCGGCATGCTGACGCTGGGCGTGCCGACCTCGCCGGGCGTGCCGGCCGGCCTGAGCGAACTGACCCTGACCCTGCCCTACAACGACTTCGAAGCGGCTACTGCCCTGTTCGAACAGCAGGGTGACGACATCGCCGGCCTGATCATCGAACCGGTGGTCGGCAACGCCAACTGCATTCCGCCACGCGAAGGCTACCTGCAGCACCTGCGCGACCTGTGCACGAAGCACGGCGCGCTGCTGATCTTCGACGAAGTGATGACCGGTTTCCGCGTTGCCCTTGGCGGTGCACAGGCGCACTACGGCATCACCCCGGACCTGACCACCTTCGGCAAGATCATCGGCGGCGGCATGCCGGTGGGTGCCTACGGCGGCCGCCGCGAGCTGATGCAGCAGATCGCCCCGGCCGGCCCGATCTACCAGGCCGGCACGCTGAGCGGCAACCCGGTGGCGATGGCCGCCGGCCTGGCGATGCTGGAACTGATCCAGCAGCCGGGCTTCCACGCCGACCTGGCCGAGCGCACCGCGCGCCTGTGTGCCGGCCTGGAAGCGGCCGCCGCCGACGCCGGCGTGGCGGTGACCACCACCCACGTGGGCGCCATGTTCGGCCTGTTCTTCACCAGCGAGAAGGTGGAGACCTATGCGCAGGCCACCGCCTGTGACATCCCGGCGTTCAACCGCTTCTTCCACGCGATGCTGGAGCAGGGCGTGTTCCTGGCGCCGTCGGCGTACGAGGCCGGCTTCCTGTCCAGCGCGCACGACGATGCCGTGATCGAGGCCACGCTGGCCGCCGCACGCGTGGCGTTCAAGGCCGCCAAGGGCTGAGCCCGCTCTGCACGAAAAAGGGGACGGAGGGGATTAAGTCGTTTTTGCACAAACGACTTAATCCCCTCCGTCCCCTTTTTCATCCACGCATGGCGTGGATCTACTGGTAGAGCCACGCCATGCGTGGCTGCTCAACCGAAGACGAACTTGCCCTTCATCATCGCGAAGTGGCCGGGGAACGAGCAGAAGAAGGTGTAGTCACCGCCCTTCTGCAGGCCCTGGGTAGAGAAGCGCACGCGCGCGGTTTCACCACCGCCGATCACCTTGGTGTGCGCCAGCACGCGCTTGTCGGCCTTCGGCAGGTAGCTGTCGGCCAGGGTCATGCGCATGCCAGCCATCGCCACCGGCTGGTAATCCGCGCTGCGGGTCAGCACCCAGTTGTGGCCCATCGCGGTAGCGGCCAGCTTGCCGGTGTGGCGCAGGGTCAGGTCCACGGCGGTGCAATCAGCGGCCACCTTGATCTCGCGGCTGCTGAAGCTCATCTGGTCGGTGCTGTCGATGCTCACCGCACACACCCGCGCCATCGCTGACGGCGCCAGCATCAGCGCGCCCAGTCCCACTGCCACCATCCAAGCCTTCATCGTTGCATCTCCTGCGGATTCAAGCGCCATTCTAGGCAGGCCCCTGCGGCCGCGTCTGCGACCGTCTGTCGCATGGCTGCTCCAGGGTTTCCCGCGTGTTCACTGCAATGGCATGCTCGACCAATGCGGATCGACCTGTTGCTGCTGGATGTGGATGGCGTGCTGGTGCACTACCAGCGCGCGCAGCGCGTGCTGCACCTTGCGCAGGCGCTGGACGTCGCGCCGGAAACCGTGCAGGCCGCGCTGTACGACAGCGGGCTGGAAGCGGCACATGACAATGGCACGCTGGATGGCCCGGCCTATCTGGCGCAGCTGAGCAAACAGCTGGGCCGCACCGTTGATGTGCACACCTGGACCGCGGCGCGGCGGGCCGCCAGCCATCCGCAGGCTGCCGTGTTGCAGCGGCTGCAGGCCCTGCAGTTGCCGATGGCAGTGCTGACCAACAACGGCGCGCTGATGCAACAGGCCTTGCCCACCCTGCTACCGGAACTGTTCCCTGCCCTGCAGGACCGCGTGTTCTGCAGCGCCGATTTCGGCCTGCGCAAACCGGCGCCGGAAGTCTTCCTGCGCACGCTTGATGTACTCGGCGTGGCGCCTGCGCGCACGCTGTTCGTCGATGACCTGTTCGCCAACGTGCGCGGCGCACGCGCCGCCGGCCTGCACGCGGAAACCGTGCGCGATGGCCGGGGATTGGGCAAAGTGTTGAAGCGTTACGCGGTGAGCTGATCGGGGTCAGAGCCCTCTCCGCAGGAGAGGGATCCGACCCCAGCGCCGCGGCGTCAGCGCGCGGCGATGAACGCAGCAATCGCTGCGCGCAGGCGCTTCAGGCCTTCGGCCACTTCTTCGTCAGTGATGTTCAGCGACGGCACGAAGCGCAGCACGTCCGGGCCGGCCTGCAGGGTCAGCAGGCCCTGCTCGGCGGCGTGGTCGAGGATCGCACCGGCCTGGCCGGCGAAGTCCTTGCTCAGCACCGCGCCCAGCATCAGGCCACGGCCACGCACGTCGCTGAACACACCGAACTCGTCGTTGATGCGGGCGAAGCCATCGCGCAGCGCCTTCGACTGGCGGCTGACGTTGGCGGCGATCTCCGCCGAGGCCAGCTTGCGCAGTGCCACGCGGGCCACCGCAGCAGCCAGCGGGTTGCCGCCGAAGGTAGTGCCGTGTGCGCCGAACTGCATGGTTTCGGCCACCTTCGGGCCGGCCAGCATCGCGCCGATCGGGAAGCCGCCGCCGAGCGCCTTGGCCAGGGTGACCATGTCCGGCACCACGTCGTCCTGCCAGTGCGCGAACAGCGTACCGGTACGGCCCATGCCGGCCTGGATCTCGTCCAGCACCAGCAGCGCATTGTGCTGGTCGCACAGCTCGCGCACGCGCTTGAGGAAACCGGACTTGGCCGGCATCACGCCGCCCTCGCCCTGGATCGGCTCCAGCATCACTGCAGCCACGTCGCCGGCGGCCATCGCGGTTTCCAGCTGCACCTCATCGTTGAAATCGATGTAGCGGAAGCCACCGGGCAGCGGCTCGTAGCCTTCCTGGTACTTCGGCTGGGCGGTGGCGGTCACCGCGCCCATGGTGCGGCCGTGGAAGCTGCCGCGGAAGGTGATGATCACCCGCTTGTCGGCCGGACGCCCCTGGCTGGAGGCCCACTTGCGGACCATCTTGATCGCCACTTCATTGGCTTCGGCGCCGGAATTGCACAGGAACACGCGCTCGGCGAAGCGGCTGGCCTTCACCAGCTCCTCGGCCAGGTGCAGCGGCGGCGCGCTGTAGAACACGTTGCTGGTGTGCCAGAGCTTGCCGGCCTGCTCGACCAGTGCGGCCATCAGGTCCGGGTCGTTGTGGCCCAGGCCGCACACCGCGATGCCAGCCGCCAGGTCGATGAACTCACGGCCCTGGCTGTCCCACACGCGGGCGCCCTGGCCTCGCTCCAGTACCACCTGGCGGGGCTTGTAGACCGGCAGGTAATAGTGCGAAAGGGAGATCAGCGGATCGGTAGCAGCGGTCATGGCAGTCGGCAGGGTTCAGGAATCCCCATTCTCGCGCCGGAACCCCTGCGGCACAATGCGCCCATGCGACCGTTTTCCGCCCCCCAGCTGAACCCCGCCACCGAGACCGGCTGGCGCCGTCGGTGGTTCGACATCATCTACCGCCACGACACCCGGCCTTCGCGCAATTTCGACCTGATCCTGGTGGTGGCGATCATCGCCAGCATCCTGGTGGTGATGATCGACAGCGTGCAGCACCTGCATGCCGAATGGTCCACCGGCCTGTACATCCTGGAATGGGGCTTCACGATCATCTTCACCGCCGAGTACCTGCTGCGGCTGGCGGTGGTCAAGCGCCCGCTGCGCTACGCGGTGAGCATCTGGGGCATCATCGACCTGCTGTCGATCCTGCCCGCCTACCTGTCGATGTTCATCCCCGGCGCGCAGAGCCTGCTGGTGGTGCGCGCGCTGCGCATCCTGCGCGTGTTCCGCATCCTCAAGCTGACCCGCTACATCGAGGAAAGCGGCATCCTGATGACGTCACTGTGGCGCAGCCGGCGCAAGGTGCTGGTGTTCCTGTTCACGGTGATCACCATCACCATCATCGCCGGTGCGCTGATGTACGTGATCGAGGGCCCCGAACACGGCTTCACCAACATCCCGGCCAGCATGTACTGGGCGGTGGTGACCATGGCCACGGTCGGTTTCGGCGACATCGTGCCGCAGACCGTGCTCGGCCGCTTCGTCACCTCGGTGCTGATCCTGATCGGCTACAGCATCATCGCCGTGCCCACCGGCATCTATACCGCCGAACTGGCCAGCACCATGCGTGAAGCCGAGCAGGCCGCGCGCCGCGATGCGCGCGGCTGCCCGGACTGTGGGCTGGAAGGCCATGAACCGGATGCACTGCACTGCCGCAAGTGCGGCGGCAAGCTGCCGGATGCGTTCAACCATTGAGGCACATGCCGGCCAGCGGCCGGCACTACCTCTCGGCGGTTACGCATGGATGCGTGTGCCGTTGCTCACCGCATGCGGTTGCTGGTGGTCACCAGATCATTGTATGCGGCGAGGATCGTTGACTGCGCTCCTTCCGGGTCGGTGGTGAGCCAACTACCCGACGCCTTCCGCTCTGCCGCCAGTGCTTCGGCGGTGATCGGCTTGTGCTGCTCCAGGCGCTCGACGCCACGTCCCGCAGTACGCACCAGCTTGTCCGCCGAACGCTGCACGTGGCCCCACATCGGGTCGTCCTTGCCGACGCCGCCGTTCTGGATTTCCGTCACCAGTGCCTGATAGTCAGCCAGCTGCACGCGCAGCGCCGCAACATCCGGTGCGTCGTCCTGGAACGCCGTGGCCAGTAGCTTGCCGTCGCCCAGCAGGCGAAGGTGATAGTAGGCCAGCGAGCGCCCTTCGCTCTCCTCGATCTGCTTCAGCTGCGCGGCACGGCGATCGTTCTCGTTCTTTTCCAGCGCCACATCCATCGCTTCGCTGGCCTTGAAGAAATCAGCATAGGCCTGCATCAGCGGGGCATGCTGGCTGCGCATCCCTTCACCGCCATCACGACGATAATCCTCGCGGGTGAAGTAACCATCGGCGCGCTCGACCAGGGTGTTCAATGCCTGGAAGGCCTGCTGATAGTCACGCGCGGGGCCATCCATCGGCAAGGCCGGGGTCTTCGCCAGCGCGTCGGTCAGTGGCTGGCCGCAGTACTCGACGCGGTGCGACAGCACCTTGCCGGGCGAACGCGGTTGCGCTTCATTGCCGGTCGGGCCGGCTTCAGGGTCCTTCATCCAGCTGGTGTAGGTCTGGAAACCCTCGTGAATGGGTTGTTCAACGCCGTTGTAGCACTCGATGTAGGCGTTCACCTTCTCCAGGCTGGGGTCGGCCAGCGACAACCCTGCCGGTTTGTTGCAGCCGCTCAGGCCAGCCACAGCGCCGATCAGCAGCAGCGGCGCGATACGCAGACAGGAAGTCATCATGGTCTCTCGCATGGGTGCTGGCGCGCCGGTCACTGGCGGTTGCTCTGGAAAACGAGCGTGTTGTATTCCTGCATGAGCTTGCTGGCAGAGCCACGCGGCGCCATCGACGGCGAATCAAGCATGCGTCGTTCGAAATCGGTGTAAGGCTTTTTCTCGCTGACGCGCTGCAGCCGCTCCTTGCCTTCGCGCCGGAAATTCTCGGCCCCACGCTCGAAGCCTTCCCAGTCCGACTTGCCCGGTTCCTGGTCGGCAACCTTGGCGTGCGCTTCATCGGAAATGCGGTTGAAGGCATCCAGGCGTTCGCGGGCCTTGGCCTGATCGAAATCATCCTCGCTCATCAGATCCATGATGGCCTTCGCTTCCAGCATCATCGCCAGACGGTAGTACTCGCGCGTGCGCCCCTCGGCCTGTTCCAGCGCCTTGAGCTGCTCGCGCTGGGCAGCGTCGTTCTGGCGCTCCAGCTCGGCATTGAACGTTTCGCTGGCAGCCACGAAATCCTTGAAGGCGGCCATCAAGGGCGCGTGCAGCTGCTTGCCCTTGGCGAACTGGTCGTCTTCGTAGTCCTGGCGATCGTAGTAGTCATGCGCGCCCTTGCTGACCGGCACCAGCGCCTTCAGCGCCTGCTGGTAGTGACCTGCAGCCGCATCGAGTTCGGCCAGCGCCGGCTTGGCAGCAATCGCCTCGGTCACCGGAGCGTCGCACTGCTTCATGTCGTAGTCGCTGATCTCGAACGGGCCGTACACGTGCGTCTCGCGTCCGGTCGGGCCAGCGTCGACATCCTTGATCCAGCGCGTGTAGGACTGGATGCTGCCGTGGGTTTTCGAATCCAGCGCGTTGAAGCAGCCGATGTAGGCGTTGAGCTTGGCGGTCAACTGCTGCTGTGTATCGGACGGGGCCGTGCTGGCGTCCGGCGTGCCGGAGGCAGCGGCGCCACCCGCAGCTACGGGTGCCTTGCCACCGCAGGCGGTCAGGATCAACGACAGCGAAGCGGCCAGCGCCGCGACGGAAAGAGTGCGTGACATGTGCTCACATCCTTGTTGAAAACGATTACAGCCACGCATTCTAGCGCAGCAGGCCGAGGGTCGCAGCCCTCGGCCTCTTCCAGCGACGCGCGGTCAATCCAGGAACAGATCCGGCAACAACGGCCGCGACGGATCCACCGCGTATCCGGAAAGATCGGTGATACCGGCCTGTGCCAGCACTTCATCGTCGATCAGGAACTGGCCGTGGAAGCCGGCCGCTTCACGCACCAGCACCGCATGTGCGGCATCGGCCATGATCTGCGGCGTGCGGCAGCCAGCCGCATCCACGCCCGGAATCATGTTGATCGCATCGGTGGCGATCACCGTGCGGGGCCACAGCGCATTCACCGCCACGTCCTGCGGACCGAATTCGGCGGCCAGACCCAGGGTGACGAAGCTCATGCCCATCTTCGCCAGCGTGTAGCCGGTGTGCGGTGCCCACCACTTCGGCTCCAGGCTCGGCGGCGGCGCCAGGGTGAGGATGTGCGGGTTCGGCGCCTGCAGCAGGTACGGCAGGCAGGCCTGCGCACACAGGAAGCTGCCACGCGAATTGACCTGCTGCATCAGGTCGAAGCGCTTCATCGGCGTATCCAGCGTGCCGCGCAACCAGATCGCGCTGGCGTTGTTGATCAGGATGTCGATGCCACCGAAGGTATCGACCGTGGCCGCCACCGCCGCCTGCACCTGTTCTTCCTCGCGGATGTCGCACTTCAGGGCCAGGCCCTGGCCGCCAGCCGCCGTTACCGCTTCGGCCGCGGTATGGATGGTGCCCGGCAGCTTCGGGTTCGGCACCGACGACTTGGCCGCAATGGCCACATTGGCGCCGTCGCGCGCAGCGCGCAGTGCGATGGCCAGGCCGATGCCGCGCGAGGCACCGGTGATGAAAAGCGTTTTGCCCTGCAGACTGCCCACGTTCCACACTCCAGCGTATGCAATGAGCCGCTAGTATGCCGCGCCGACGCGGAGTTCACCTGTCCTTGACGATACTCGGGCCTCCAGACAACGCACGAGGTCCACGCCATGCGCCGTTCCCGCCTGTTGCTGCCTGCCCTGGGGCTTGCCCTGCTGACTGCCTGCCAGGGCCGTTCGCCGGAACCCGGAAAGGAGCCGCCCGCCGGTGACGCGCCCAGCGCGGAGAAGGCCGCCGCCGACGGCAAGATGCGCTGGAGCGAGGCGGTGGTCTGGGATGGCGATCTCAACGCCTGCCGCCAGGGTGAGAATGCTGCGACCCGCGATTGCCTGCGTGATGCGATGCGCGCCGGTGGCGCCAGTACCGATGCCGTTACCGCCGCCGAGCAGTTGTCCAGCGGCGGTGAGCTGGCCTATGTGACCGCCTGGCACGAGAACGAAGGACTGGGCATTGCCACGGTCGAGTATCCGTTCCGCGCCAACACCAATGAAGGCACCCGCCTGGTCGATGCCGGTGGCAAGCGCATCGACGTGGATGCGGTGCAGCTGGACGACACCCTGCGTGCCGACCCCACTGTGCAGGAGCTGCTGAAGGCCAACCCGCAAGCCACGCCGTTCGCACCGGCACAATCGGCCGGCGCTTCGCCATTGGAGAACGGCGGCATCCGCCTGCTGTACCGCACGCCGCTGCGCGACTGCCACGCCTGCCCGGATGTGGGGCAGTTGCAGATCGCCTATGACTTCGATGCCAAGCGCAACTTCATCGGCCAGCAGGTGGTGCCGGCGACGCCGTAAAGCCACCGCCCCTATAGAGCCGAGCATGGCTCGGCTCTACATTTCTATTCCTGGTACAGCACTGCCACGCCATCACCACGGGCAAGCCGCTTCACCTGGTCCAACGTATCCACCGCCATGACGGAGTACGTGACCTCCACACCCGAGTGCAGGCGTCCCTCGGCAGTGTCCTCATCACTCGCCACTGATATCAGCTTGCGAATTCCGGCGAATCGATAGAGGGAAGGCCTACCGTCTTCACCCACCAGGCGACCGGTCAGATCCTCATACCCGGAAGCAAGCGCTTCTGCATTCTCAAGAGCGTGTTCATCGTTGTCGGCACTGATCAGATACACGTTCTCATGCACCCGGAACGCCCCCTGTCCTGGACTCTCGTAGTAGAAAATGGCGTGTGCGCAATACCACATGCATCACCTCAATGATTCTTTTGCGGGTTGTCCCTGGTTTGGATGTCGCGAGCCTTCTGCTGCCAGCGGAATCCACATTTATGCGGCACTTGGCAATGAGCCGTTTAGCCGTTAAGCAGCCCACGGATCACAAACCACATCCACGCATGGCCTGGATCTACCGGTACAACCGCACCTGCTTCTCCAGCAGATGCGGCACGATCAGCCGATGCACCGGCGCAACCGGCAGCATGTACACGCGCCCGAACGCGTTGTGCGTATGCACCACCGTCGCCACTTCCAGCACATCGCCCTGCCACTGCAGCGCCAGCTGCACACGCAGGTGGCGGTCGTCGTCTTCCAGCACGATGGCATCGTCGTCCAGCGACTGCAGGGTGAAGATGCCCAGCCGCTGGCCGGGTTGAGGATCCTCAACATCCTGCACAGCACGCAACGAGCCCAGGTGCTTCATGCCGAGCAGGCGCATGCCGCGATTGCGCAGTGCCATCAGCCCATCGAACCAGCCGGGAATGGTCGCCGCCATATCGCGATAGGCCTGCAGGGCCGAGCGCCCATCGCGACGGGTCGTCGCCTGGCAGGCGTGCACGAAGTCGGCACCGGGCAACTGCGCACGCAGCACGCTGCAGGCAGTTGGCGGCCTGCTCACGACGGACGCACTGCTCACGGCTTCGGCCCCTGCCCTTCGTTGTCTTCCCAATGCAGGATGCGGCGGGTCACGAAGCGATAGACCGGCTTGCCGGTAGCGAACCACAGCTCGCGCACCCACGACGTACGCTTGAGCACGCGCTTCTCCACCGGGGTGAGTGATTCGCGGCAGTACATGCGCTTGTGCTTGAGCAGGTGGCGCAGGTCCTCGCGGGCCAGCAGCCGCATCCAGCGCGAGCGCGGGTTGCCGATCACCGCCAGCTGGAAGTCGATCAGCGCCGGTCGTCCATCTTCAGTGACCAGCCAGTTGGCTTCCTTGGCCAGGTCGTTGTGGGCCACGCCATTGCGATGCAGCTGCTGCAGCAGGCGACGCGCGGCGCGGAACCAGGCCAGATCGCCGCGCGGCGGACGCTGGTACATGGCATCGCCGGCCATGAAGCTGCGGTCGAGGTGGCGGCCATCCCAGGCCAGCAGCTGCGGCACGTCGGCCATGCCATGGATATGGCGCAGCGCGCGTGCTTCGCGACGTGCAAGCCACCACGCGGGCAACCGCAGCCACAGCGGCGTGGCCCCCAGATCGCGGCGTACGAACGGGCCATCGGGCCCTTCAACCAGAAGGATCCGGCCGAAACTGTCGGCCTTCAAAGCACGGTGGGGAGCGTCTGGCGTATGCGGCATGACTCCATTCTAGGCGATGGCGCCGGTTGCAAACGGTCACCAAGCGGCTGGGAACCAGTCACCTTCACGCCCCTATAATCGGGCAATGGACTCTTCATGGATCGACGCCACGCTCGCGTGGATTGCCGCTCACCCCGTGCTGGCGGGCGCCGTTATCTTCCTCATCGCCTTCTGCGATGCGGTCATCATTCTTGGCGCCATCGTGCCGGCGCTGCCACTGCTGTTCGCGGTGGGCGTGTTCATTGGCCTGGGCCAGATCTCCGGGCCGTACGCGGTGGCGGCTGCGGCATTGGGTGCGTTTGCCGGCGATGGCATCAGTTACTGGATCGGCCGCCGCTGGGGCGACCGCCTGCGCGGCGTGTGGCCGTTCAGCCGTTACCCGCAGCTGCTCGACCGCGGCGAAAACCTGTTCCGCCGCAATGCCTTCAAGAGCATCCTGGTGGCACGCTACGTCGGCGCGATCCGCCCGTTCGTGCCGGCCATCGCCGGCATGATGAAGATGCCCGCCAGCCGCTACGTGCAGGCCAGCGGCATCGCCAGCATTTCCTGGGCGGTGCTGTTCCTGGCCCCGGGCTGGATTCTTGGCGAGGCGTATGACGCCGTGGCCGCCGTGGCCGGACGACTGGTGGTGGTGGTCGGCCTGCTGGCGGTGATCCTCGGCCTGGTCTGGGCCATCGTTCTGTACGGCTATCGCTGGTCGGCCGCGCGCATGGACAACTGGCTGGCGCGGCTGCTGGATTGGTCCAACCGTCACCCGACGCTGGGCCGCTACACCGTTGGCGTGCTGGACCCGAAGCGGCGTGAGTCCGTGCCGCTGGCAATGCTGGCGTTGATGTTGCTGGTACTGGGCTGGGGCTGGTTCGCGTTGCTGACCGTGGTGGTCGCACACGGCGAGCCGCTGGCGATCGACCTGCTGGTGCACCAGGCCATGCTGGCGCTGCGCAACCCGCTGGCCGACTACCCGATGGCCGCACTGGCATCGCTGGGCGCCTGGCAGGTCCTGCTGCCGGCCACCGCCGCGGCGATGGGCTATCTGATCTGGCGCCGACGCTGGATGGCCGCTGCTCACTGGCTGGCGGCACTGGCCTTCGGCCTGGCGCTGACCATGCTGCTGGGCGCCACCGTGGATGTGGTGCGCCCGATCGACGCCAGCAGCGGCTTCGGCTTCCCGTCGGTGTCGGTGACCATGGCCACCATCACCTTCGGCTTCTTCGCGGTGCTGATCGCACGCGAGATGCCCGGCCGCACCCGCGTCTGGCCGTACCTGGTCTCGGGCATCGTGGTCAGCCTGATCGGCTTCTCGCGCCTGTACCTGGGCGCGCATTGGCTGAGCGACGTGATCGGCGGCATGCTGTTCGGCACGTTCTGGCTGCTGGTGCTGGGCATCGCCTATCGCCGCCGCTTCAACCGCTCGTTCTGGGTGAAGCCGGTGGCCTGGCTGTTCTACGGCGTCTTCGCCGTGGCGGCGATGTGGTACGCGCCGCGCCACATTCCGGTGAAGCTGGAGCGGTTCGAGCCGACCCTGCCGGCACCGCAGGCGATGGACATGCAGACGTGGTGGCAGCACGACTGGGCCGCGCTGCCAGCGCGCCGCAACGAGTTCGACGACGACCAGCGCTGGCCGCTGGACGTGCAGGTAGCGGGCCCGCTGGCGCCGCTGCAGGCGCAGCTGGAAGCCCGAGGCTGGAAGCGGCAGGAGCAGGCCGGCTGGCAGCAGGCGCTGCTGATGCTGGACAAGAACACCGGTGCCGACGAGCTGCCGGTGTTGCCGGCGACGCTGGATACCCGCGTGGAAGCACTGCTGATGGTGCGCCAGGGTGCGAAGCCGGATGAGCGCTATGTGCTGCGCTTGTGGCCGGCACCCGCGCAGCTGCAGCCGGGCAACACGCCGCTGTGGCTGGGCAGTGCACAGACCCTGCGTTACGAGCGCCACTTCGAATGGATCGGCATGTGGCACCCGCTGCGTGGTGTCGACCCGGCGTTGAACGCGGTGAAGGACGCCGTGCAGGACCTGCCGCAGCGGGAGGATGTGCACAGCGAAACCGGGCTGCCGGTGCTGCGGTTGAAGACCACGCCGTGATGGCGCCGGTGCTTCTCTGGTAGTCGCCAACCTTGGTTGGCGCTTCGGGAAAAGGCCGCCAACCAAGGTTGGCATCTACCGGTTCCGGTGCGCTCTGGCTGTCGCCAACCCTGGTTGGCGTTTTCCGGTTCCGCTGCGCCCTGGTAGTCGCCAACCTTGGTTGGCGTTTTCCGGTTACGGCATCCAGCCCAGCAACTGCTGCAATCGCTGGTGCGGGTCATCCATCTGCAGCAGCTGCAGGCGCTGCTGCTCGCTCAGTGGCAGCAGTTCGGCCAGCCGCCAGCCGACCCAGCTGGCCTGGTCCAGCAACGCCGGGTTGGTCGGCGCATAGGCCTCGCCGGCCTGTTCGATGATGTGCCCCAGCACCGTGGCCAGCAGCGCATGCTGCGGCCGTAG
Organism: Stenotrophomonas sp. GD04054; assembly: GCF_029836955.1. Classification (NCBI taxonomy): domain Bacteria; kingdom Pseudomonadati; phylum Pseudomonadota; class Gammaproteobacteria; order Lysobacterales; family Lysobacteraceae; genus Stenotrophomonas; species Stenotrophomonas sp. GD04054. The sequence goes on from NZ_JAOECR010000029.1 coordinate 24,646, forward strand.
CTCATCGTCCGGGTCTTCATCGCACCAACGCACGTCGGCCACCACCAGGCCGTTGTCGCGTACGCGGGTGCGCTCGACATGGAAGCGGCGGGTGCCACGCAGGCGCAACTGCAGCACGCCGTCGGCGCCGACATCGAAGTCTTCGATGCGTACCTGCACGCCATAGGCGGCCGGCGTTGCTGGTGCGCCGACTTCCTCGCCATCGAGGATCAGACAGACACCAAACCCCTCACCACTGCGGCCGCTGTCGCGGACCAGGTCCAGATAGCGGCGCTCGAACACGCGCAGGCCCACCGCCGCACCCGGCACCAGCGTGGTGTGCAGCGGAAACAGCGGCAGCGAACCGTCGACGCTCATCGGGCCTGCAGCGCGGCCAGGAAACGGCGCGGTGCACCGTCGAAGCCACCGTTGGACATGAACACCACGTGGTCGCCGTTGCGCGCGCTGGACTGCAGCTGCGCCAGCAATGCGTCGGTATCGGGCACCGCGTGGGCTTCGCCACGTACCGCAGCGATCACCGCAGCGGCATCCCAGGCCAGTTCCGGACGATGCAGGAACACCACTTCATCGGCCAGCGCCAGCGACGGTGCCAGCGCCTGCGCATGTGCGCCCAGCCGCATCGAATTGCTGCGCGGCTCCATCGCGACCACGATGCGCGCATCACCCACCTTGGCACGCAGGCCTTCCAGTGTGGTGGCGATCGCGGTCGGGTGATGGGCGAAATCGTCGTAGATGGTGATGCCGTCATGCTGGCCGATCACTTCCATGCGGCGCTTGACGCTGCGGAAGCGTGACAACGCAGGAATCACGTCGGCCGGTGCCACGCCCACCGCATGCGCGGCAGCCAACGCAGCCAGGCCGTTGAGCACGTTGTGGCGGCCCAGCAACGACCACTGCACATCGCCCAGCGCCTGCCCACGATGGTGCACGCGGAAGGCACTGCCATCGGCAGCCAGCAGTTCGGCATGCCATTCCAGCGACGGATCGAATCCGAAGCGCTCGACCGGGGTCCAGCAGCCCATCGCCAGCACTTCGGCCAGGTGCTGATCCTCACCGTTGACGATCAGGCGGCCACGCGCCGGCACCGTGCGCACCAGATGGTGGAACTGGCGCTGGATCGCGGCCACGTCGGGGAAGATATCGGCGTGGTCGTATTCAAGGTTGTTGAGGATGGCCACCAGCGGCCGGTAGTGCACGAACTTGCTGCGCTTGTCGAAGAAGGCGGTGTCGTACTCGTCGGCCTCGACCACGAACTCGCGGCCCTGGCCCAGGCGGGCGGAGACGCCGAAATCCTCGGCGACGCCGCCGATCAGGAAACCGGGCGAACGACCGGCGCTTTCCAGCAGCCAGGTGAGGATGGTGGTGGTGGTGGTCTTGCCGTGGGTACCGGCCACGGCCAGGGTGTCGCGGCCCGGCAGCACCTGTTCGGACAGCCACTGGGCGCCGGAGATGTAGCGCTGGCCGGCGTCGAGCACGGCCTCCACGGCCGGGTTGCCGCGCGAGAGCGCGTTGCCGATCACCACCTCATTGGTGCCGGCCGGCACGCTGTCGGCGCGGTAACCCTGGTCCAGGGTGATGCCCAGCTGTTCGAGCTGGGTCGACATCGGCGGATAGATGGCCTGGTCGCTGCCGCTGACCGTATGGCCCAGTTCCCGCGCAAGGGCGGCCACGCCGCCCATGAAGGTGCCGGCGATTGCAAGGATATGTACGCTGCTCATGACCGAGGATTGTGACCGATGACGGCTGTATAGGGCCAATGTCCGATCCGGGGTAAGACAAGTCCTACACAGGATGTGAGAAAACTCCAATCATCTGTCAGGGAAATCCCGATAGCGATGTTCTGTGAACCCGGACACAATTCGAACTGCCAGCCGCAGTACCCGAACCGGTCCTACTCCCCAAGAGGCCATCCCCAAGGGAGCTCATGCTGCGGGGCCCTGAGCAAGCCCTCTGCTGGCGCCTATCAAACGACACAGGCCTGGTCCTCGCGGACCAGGCCTGTGCTTTTTGCGCCCGAAGGACCGGCAGTGCACCGGCCCTGCAGGATCAACCCTTGATCGCCGCCAGGATGCGGGCTTCGATCTCGTCCAGCTCACCGACGCCGTCGACGCGGGCCAGGGTGCCACGGCCGGCGTAGAAGTCGACCACCGGGGCGGTCTGGTCGTTGTAGACCTGCAGGCGCTGGCGCACCGCTTCCGGCGTGTCATCGGCGCGGCCCTGTTCCTTGGCACGACCGGCGATGCGCTCGACCAGCAGCTCGGTGGCCACGTCCAGCTGCACCACGGCATCCAGCGGCTGGCCGATCTTGGCCAGCAGGCCGTCCATCGCATTGGCCTGGGCCACATTGCGCGGGTAGCCATCGAGGATGAAGCCCTTGGCGACATCGGCCTGGGTCAGGCGCGACTCCAGCATGCCCAGCAGGATGTCGTCCGACACCAGGTTGCCGGCATCCATCACCGTCTTGGCCTGCTTGCCCAGCTCCGTGCCCGCGGCGATTTCCGCGCGCAGCATGTCACCGGTCGAAATGTGGGCGATCCCCAGCTTTTCCTTCAGGCGCGTCGCCTGTGTCCCCTTGCCCGAACCGGGCGGTCCCAACAGAACCAATCGCATTGACCTGACTCCAACGTGTTGAAAACAAAGAAGGTTCGCGTCCCGGACGGACCGGTATCGCTGCACCGCAATAGCGCCACTTTACCGCATCCGGGTAATGTCCCTGCAATGTCCCCTCCCCCGAGCAGGTAGAAGCATGCGCAACGGTACTCTCCTTTATGCCCAGTCCGGCGGTGTCACCGCAGTCATCAATGCCACTGCAGCGGCGGTGATCGAGCAGGCCCGGGCCAAGGGCATCAAGGTCCTGGCCGCCCGCAACGGCATCCTCGGCGCCCTGCGCGAGGAGCTGATCGACACCAGCAAAGAGAGTGCTGCGGCCATCCGCGCCCTCGCCCACACCCCGGGCGGCGCCTTCGGTTCGTGCCGGGTCAAGCTGAAATCGCTGGACGCCGACCGTGCCCGCTACGACCGCCTGCTGGAAGTGCTGCGCGCGCACGACGTGCGCTGGTTCCTCTACAACGGCGGCAACGACTCGGCCGACACCGCGCTGAAGGTCTCGCAGCTGGCCAAGGCCTCCGGCTACGACCTGACCTGCATCGGCGTGCCCAAGACCATCGACAACGATCTGGCGGTGACCGATACCTGTCCGGGCTTCGGCTCGGCGGCCAAATACACCGCCGTGTCGGTGCGCGAGGCGGCGCTGGACGTGGCGGCAATGGCCGAGACCTCCACCCGTGTCTTCATCTACGAGGCCATGGGCCGCCACGCCGGCTGGCTGGCTGCGGCCGCCGGCCTGGCCGGCAATGGCGATGACGAGGCCCCGCACATCATCCTGCTGCCCGAACGCGCCTATGACGAAGCGGCGTTCCTGGCCAAGGTCAAGGCGGTGGTCGAGCGCGTCGGCTACTGCGTGGTGGTGGCGTCGGAAGGCATCGCCACCGCCGATGGCCGCTTCGTCGCCGACGCCGGTGGCGGCAAGGACTCGTTCGGTCACTCGCAGCTGGGCGGCGTGGCCGCGCACCTGGCCGGCCGGGTCAAGGACCAGCTGGGCCTGAAGGTGCACTGGGCGCTGCCCGATTACCTGCAGCGCTCGGCCCGCCACCTGGCCAGCAAGACCGACTGGGAGCAGGCGCAGGCGGTCGGCAAGGCCGCCGTGCAGCTGGCGCTGAAGGGCCAGAACGGTGTGATGCCGGTGATCGTGCGCAGCAGCGATGCACCCTATCGCTGGAAGATCGAAGCGGCGCCGCTGTCGAAGATCGCCAATCATGAAAAGAAGATGCCCGCCGGCTTCATCCGCCGCGACGGCTTCGGCATCACCGCCAAGGCGCGGGCCTACCTGTCGCCGCTGATCAAGGGCGAAGCCCCGCTGCCGTACGGCACCGACGGCCTGCCGAAGTACGTGACGCTGAAGAACGTGGCCGTGAAGCAGAAGCTGCCGGCCTTCGAGGGCTGAGCCGAAAAAGGGGACGGAGGGGATTAAGTCGTATACGCCCCTTTGTGTTGAGCCCTGTGCGGAGCGCAGGGCACATTGCGGCGGCCGTCGAAGCACCCCACAATCGGGCTCCGGCCCGGGGCAAAGGGGCCGCCGCAAGCCAGATTCGACGCTGCCCGGCCTTCAAGGCCCGGGCCTGTGCTGCCATTTCACAAGGACTGTAACCATGAAGCACCCGATCCTGATCGCCGCGCTGCTGTGCGGTGCCGCCGCGCCGGCCTTCGCTGCGACCTGCGAAAGCAACTTCCAGAAGAAGGGCAATCCCTTCGTCGGCACGACCTTCACCTCATCGGTCACCCATCCAGACCTGACCGTGGCCAGTGCCATCGGCCAGATGCGGGTGATCGCCAAGAACGCCAACATGGACGTCCTCAGCGAGGACGTGGAAGGCGGCTCGATGCTGATCGAAGAGCCGGAATCCATGGCCCACAAGCCGATTCCGATGATCATCAGTGCCACCTCCGAAGGCGGCCAGGGCACCGTCGGCATGGTGGTGAAGGTCAACAAGGGCGCCATTGCCTCGGCCGATGGCGTGCGCGAAGAAATGTGCAAGCTGCTCAACCAGATCAAGCCGGGCAAGGCTGGCGAACAGGCAGCCAAGGCCACTCCGCAGGCGTCGGTGGTAACGATTGCCGCCGACCGCTTCGGCTTCCAGCTGCGCAACCAGAACAAGGACAACCCGGCCGCGGTCGAGCCGCGCTACAAGGGCAAGACCTACGCCATCACCGGTCGCATCACCTCCGTGCTGCGCAGTGGCGGCACCTACAACACCAGCTTCGACCTGCCCAGCGATGGCAGCATCGACTTTGAGCGCGTGGCCATTTCCTGCTCGTTTGCAGCCAACCAGGCCGCGTATGCGCTGGCCCTGCGCCCGCGCGAGAAGGTGACGCTGACCGGCGTGGTCGACAGCTACGACCAGATTGGTCGTGTGTTGTGGTTGAAGGACTGCCGCGGCAACTGATCGCTGCCAGCATGGGAAAAGGCCCGGGTGCGCAGGCGCCCGGGCCTTTTCGTTTCCACAGCGGTTCACACCTGGCGCACGTGCATCGCAGGATGATGGATACCCCGTCCGGAGGTCATCATGGCACTGCGTGTTGTTCGACTGGGTACGCCGCGCCACCCCGGCGAAGGGCTGCGCATCGGTACCGTGCGGCGGCCGCCACGCGGCGTGCCGCGCAGTGAGTTCGCGGAACAGGACTGGTACGACGTCTGGTTCCCGACCCTGTCACCCAGCGCGGAACTGGTAAAGCGCGCGCACGAAGCGAAGACCGCCGCCGACTGGAATGCGTTCTTCCGCCACTACAAGGCCGAGATGAAGGCGCCCGATGCCGCCCACGCGCTGGACCTTCTGGCTGCGATGTCGCAGCACAGCGACATCAGCGTGGGGTGCTACTGCGAGGATGAAGCGCACTGCCACCGCAGGGCATTGCGCGAGCTGCTGGTGGCACGTGGGGCAATGCTGGCGGAGTGATGATGGCAGGGTTGCCGGCCAGCGGCCGGCACTACCAGGTTGCCCGCCGGGCATGGCCCGGCACTACCGATGTGCAGCGAAGTAGATCCACGCCATGCGTGGATGCGCAGCGCCGGGCACGTCAGTAGATCCACGCCATGCGTTGATGCGCGCTGCTGGACGGCCTCAATTGCAGGCCTTGCCTTCCATCTGCAGCTGCGCGGCGAACATCGTCACCTGCGGAATCTGGCCGGCGGCGGCCTGCTTCTTGGCCTCTTCCAGATAGATGCGCGACTGGCCCTGCCCGTCCAGCTCAACCTTGTTGCTCGACGGCAGGCGCCACACCCGCACTACCGCCTGTTGCGCCGGGCACGCGGCATTGGGTACGCGGATCACATCATTGAGCTTCCAGCCCTTGTCGGCGCTTGGCTGCGCCTTGGCATAGTCGACGAAACGCGCGCGCGGCTGGCACTGCTCGCTGGTCCGCACCGGTGCGAAGCGATACGGCTCGGCCGCCTGACCGGTGAAGGCACCTTCCAGGCGCGCGCAGGCCTCGGGAATCTGCCGCAGGGTGTGCACCGCGCCCACGGCTTGGGGTGCACCCACGGCACGCTGCAGCTCCGGGGTTTCCGCGGCGAGTGCCGGTACGGCCGGGACCAGGGCGGCAAGCATCAACAGGGACAGGCGCATGGGGAATCTCCTACGGGACTGAGCGCAGGCTTGCAGAGGCTGGCTTAACGGGGTGCAAAGGCCTGCGGCTTTCGAATCATGCCCATGGACTGGCGGCATGCGGCGGGGCTCGTAAAAACCAGTCGAGCACGGCTCGACTCTACAGTGCGCGGCACGCATACTGCGGGCACCAGGGAATGCTGAACACCGCCATACGTCGGACGACCACCAAGGTCGGTACGGGTTGGTTCCAGGCTGCAGCCCGTCGTCCCCCTCGTGGTGCCGTTCATCGCCACTGGATGCCTACATCCATTCTGCGGAGGGGTCTAATGCTGGAACGTCACGGGCTGTCATTGGCGCTGGGCTGCGCCATTCTCGCGATCCTGTTCGGAATCGTCTCGGCGCGCTGGATCCTGCGCCAACCCACCGGCAATGAACGCATGGTCGCGATCGCCACCGCGATCCAGGAAGGTGCGCGTGCCTACCTCAACCGCCAGTACCTGACCATCGGCGTCGCCGGCGTGGTGCTGTTCGTGCTGGTCGGCATCTTCCTCAGCTGGTACACCGCGATCGGCTTCGCCATCGGTGCGGTGCTGTCCGGCGCGGCCGGCTACATCGGCATGAACGTGTCGGTACGCGCCAACGTACGCACTGCCGAAGCTGCACGCCACGGCATCAGCGCGGCGATGGACGTCGCCTTCCGCGGCGGTGCGATCACCGGCATGCTGGTGGTCGGCCTCGGCCTGCTGGGCGTGGCCGGCTACTACGCGCTGCTGCTGCGCATGGGCCTGCAGATGGACCAGGCGCTGCATGCACTGGTCGGGCTGGCGTTCGGCTCCTCGCTGATCTCGATCTTCGCGCGCCTGGGCGGCGGCATCTTCACCAAGGGCGCCGACGTCGGTGCCGACCTGGTCGGCAAGGTCGAGGCCGGGATTCCCGAGGATGACCCGCGCAACCCGGCGGTGATCGCCGACAACGTCGGTGACAACGTGGGCGACTGCGCCGGCATGGCTGCTGACCTGTTCGAGACCTATGCAGTGACCGTGATCGCCACCATGCTGCTGGGCAGCCTGATGCTGGCCGAGGCCGGCGCCAATGCAGTGCTGTATCCGCTCGTGCTGGGCGGCGTATCGATCATCGCTTCGATCATCGGCGCACTGTTTGTCAAGGTGAAGCCAGGCGGTTCGATCATGGGCGCGCTGTACAAGGGCGTGATCGTCTCCGGCGTGCTGGCCGCGATTGCGTTCTACCCGATCACCACCGGGTTGATGAGTGACAACGTGCATGGGCCGATGGCGCTGTACGGCTGCGCGTTGATCGGGCTGGTGCTGACCGGCCTGATCGTGTGGATCACCGAGTACTACACCGGCACCCAGTACAAGCCGGTGCAGCACGTGGCGCAGGCCTCGACCACCGGACATGGCACCAACATCATCGCCGGCCTTGGCATTTCGATGAAGTCCACCGCGCTGCCGGTGGTGGCGGTGTGTGCGGCCATCTGGGGCGCGTTTGCGCTCGGCGGCCTGTACGGCATCGCCATTGCCGCCACCGCGATGCTGTCGATGGCCGGCATGATCGTCGCCCTCGATGCCTATGGACCGATCACCGACAACGCCGGTGGCATCGCCGAGATGGCCGAGCTGCCCTCGGAGATCCGCGACATCACCGACCCGCTGGATGCGGTGGGCAACACCACCAAGGCGGTGACCAAGGGTTACGCGATCGGATCAGCGGCGCTGGCCGCACTGGTGCTGTTCGCCGACTACACCCACAACCTGCAGGCAGCACATCCGGGGCAGGAATTCCGCTTCGACCTCAGCGACCACACGGTGATCATTGGCCTGCTGATCGGTGGCCTGATTCCGTATCTGTTCGGTGCGATGGCGATGGAAGCGGTCGGCCGCGCCGCCGGTGCGGTGGTGGAAGAGGTTCGCCGCCAGTTCCGCGAGATCCCCGGCATCATGCAGGGCACCGGCAAGCCGCAGTACGACAGAGCGGTGGACATGCTGACCCGCTCGGCGATCCGCGAAATGATCGTGCCGTCATTGCTGCCGGTGGCGGTGCCGGTGGTGGTCGGCCTGCTGCTGGGGCCGCGGGCACTGGGCGGGCTGCTGATCGGCACCATCGTGACCGGCCTGTTCGTGGCCATCTCGATGACCACTGGTGGCGGTGCCTGGGACAACGCCAAGAAGTACATCGAGGATGGCCACTTCGGCGGCAAGGGCAGCGAGGCACACAAGGCGGCAGTGACCGGCGATACCGTCGGTGACCCGTACAAGGACACCGCCGGTCCGGCGATCAATCCGCTGATCAAGATCATCAACATCGTGGCGCTGCTGCTGGTGCCGCTGCTGTAGATCCACACCATGCGCAAACCCGTAGAGTCGAGCTTGCTCGACTGCTTCTGGCCCACACCGCAAGAGCAGTCGAGCAAGCTCGACGCTACGAGGTCAACGCCCGCGCAGGAAGAACGACACCGGCACCATCACTTCCACCGGGTCGCCGGCCACTTCGGCCGGCGGCGGCGGTACCGGGCTGGCCCGCTGCACGGTGTCCAGCGTCTCCTGGTCGAGCAGCGCGAAGCCACTGCTGCGGCCCAGTTTCAAGCCCGAGACCGCGCCATCGCGGGCAACCGCAAAGCGCACGTAGACCACACCCTGCTGGCTCAGCCGCTCGGCCTGGCGCGGATAGCGGCGGTGTTTCTGCAGGTGCCCGAGCAGGCGTCCTTCCCAGGTCGCCTCGGCACGACTGCGCTCACCCGCCGTGGTCTGCGGTGCGGTGTAGCGTGTGGCCGCATCAGCCGCCACCTGCGGCGGTGCGCTGGTCTGCGCGACGTTGGCGTCAGCGGTGTCCGGCGACGGCGTCGGCTCCGGTGTACGCGGCGGTGGCAGCTCACCCTGCGGCTGCACCGGCGCCTTGGGTTGCTCGCGCAGGGCCGGCGTCGGTGCCTGCCGCTGTTGTTGCTGCTGCAGCGGCCCGGTCGCGACATCGCGCGGCGGCACCGGCGGTGCCTGTGCCATCGGCGCCAGTTCCAGCATCAGCGCCGCAGGCGGAACCGCAGCCGTCAGCGCCGGCGCACGGGCCGCCCACCAGCAGGCCGCGCCGATCAACAGCGCATGCACCAGCAGCACGATCGCCAGGCTGGTCGCCCAGCGCCGCAGTCCACTCATCGTGCGCCCTGCTCCAGGCCGACCAGTGCCACCTTCAGGTAGCCGGCCGCTCGCAGCGCATCCAGCGTGGCCATCAGTTCGCCATAGGGCACACGGGTATCGGCACGCAGGAAGATGCGCTGCGTGGCGTCACTGTGAGTGGCCGCCTGCAATGCAGCCGCCAGGCTGTCGCGCGCCACGGCCTGTTCACCAACGCGCAGCGACAGATCGGCCTGGACGGTCACGTACACCGGTGCCTGTTCCGGCGGCGTGGCGCTGGCGCTGCTGGCCGGCAGCTGCACCGGCACCGACACGGTGGCCAGCGGTGCGGCCACCATGAAGATGATCAGCAGCACCAGCATCACGTCGATGAAGGGCGTGACATTGATCTCATGCGCTTCTTCCGGCGCATCGTCACGGTCGGACGCGGTCCTGATCGCCATCGTCGCGCCTCAGTGCACCGCACGCAGCGGCGCCGCTGCGGTACGCCGAACGGCACGATCGAGATCGCGTGAGACCAGTTGCTGCACGGCCGCCGACAGATCACCGAGCAGACCCCGCAGGCCGGCCAGTACACGGCTGAAGTGGTTGTAGACCAGCACGGCGGGAATCGCTGCGACCAGACCCAGCGCGGTCGCCAGCAGAGCCTCGGCGATGCCGGGCGCAACCACCGCCAGGTTGGTGGTGTTGCTGTGTGCGATGCCGATGAAGCTGTTCATGATGCCCCACACCGTGCCGAACAGGCCGACGAACGGCGCCACCGCGCCGATGCTGGCGAGCACGCCGATGCCGCGCCGCTGCACGCGCGCGGTTTCCAGTTCAATGCGGTCCAGGCGCGAGGCCACGCGCTCCTTGATGCCGTCGCGGCTATCCAGTTCCTGCGACAGGCGCAGTTCGGTGCGCGCTGCGTCCAGCATGGCGAGTGCGGTGCCCTGCTGCACACTGGCGTCGGCGCTCTCGCCGGGCAGGCTCGGCGCCTGCAGCAGCAGCGCGCGCGCTGCACGCAGCTGCCGGCCCTGCCGGGCCAGTTCCCAGCCCTTGGCCAGCAGCACGGTCCAGGTGGCCAGCGACGCCAGCGCGAGCGCGATCATCACTGTCTTCACCACCACGTCGGCGGCCAGATACATGCCCCAGGGCGTCAGTGCAGGGGCAGCCACGGGGGCCAGGTCAGCAGGCAGCATCGTCTCGTTTTCCATCAGCATCAGGGGTCGCTGCACGGCGGCGGGCCGCGCGCGGATCATTGGCGTCGTCCACTTCCACGACCGGGTTGGGCTCCAGCCGCGGTGCGGGCCGACTGAGCACGTAGCCGGCGCTGACCGCGAAGAACAGGCCCACGCCCAGCAGCAGCCGCCAGGACGGATGTGCGCCCCAACAGAACAGCGCGAAGCCCACCGCCATGCCGGCGCTGGCAAACGCCTTGCCCTTGCGCGACACCGCGCCCTGCTCGCGCCACAGCCGCAGTGACGGGCCGTAGCGCGGGTGCGCCAGCAGGCGTTGCTCGAACTTCGGCGAACTGCGCGCGAAGCAGCCCACGGCCAGGATCAGGAAGATGGTGGTCGGCATCACCGGCAGCAGCGCGCCGATCACCCCGAGCCCGACCATCACCCAGCCCAGCGCGAACCAGAGCCAGCGCATCAGCGTTGCGCCGATAGGCGGGAGGCGTGCATCAGGCGAATTCCACTTCAACGTGGCCGTGCACGCTGCGGAACGCTGCATCGGCCGCATCGATCACCTGCTGCTCCTGCTCGGCGCTCAGCGGCACCGCATCCAGCGCAGCGGTGAATTCACGCCAGTGGCGCGCCGCGCCATCCGGGTGTGCGGCAAGGTGGCGGGCGCCGAAATCACGATCCAGGCCGAGCTTGGCAGCCATCTTGTACAGAATGGTGCCGCCGAGATTGGAGCCTTCGGCCACATACAGCCACCCCAATGCGGCGGGTAGCTCCAGATCGGACGGCAACGCCGCGATGTCGGCCGCCGGCAGGGTCTGCTCCAGATCCTGCAGGTCGCGCGCGACCTGTGTGAGGCGGCGGCGCTCACCAAGATCGGGCAGCAGTGCATCCAGCGCAGGGTTGGCATACAGCGCATCGATGCTGCGATGAAAGCGGTACTGCACGCGCAGGAAACGGGCGAAGTTGCTGCGGTCGGCGAAGATGTCGCCGGCCATGATGCGCTTGTCCAGCGCGCCATGGCTGTCGCGGGTGGCGGCCTTGAGCCGCAGGCTGCGGCTGTCTTCAGGGGCGATGTGTGCGTTCATGGGGATGCCAAGGGGGTCGTCCTGCTGTAGACGTTCGCCACGGGGCTTTCCCCAAGGCCATGTGCACCGATAATGGCGCATCCCTTCTTCCCGCAGGAACCGACGATGATCACCACCGAACCGCGCATGACCAACCTGTTCCTGCAGCTGGGCCTGGACGCCAGCGCCGAGGGCATCGCCCGCTTCATCCGCGAGCACCAGCTGGCCACCGATGTGGAAGTGGTCGAGGCACCGTACTGGAACGATGCCCAGCGCCAGTTCCTGTCCGAGTCGCTGCAGGCCGATGCGGCGTGGAGCACCGTGGTGGATGAGTTGAACGAGTCGCTGCACGAAGATGCGGTGAAGGCGGCGACCGGGCTGTAACCGGCTGGAGGAAGGCGCCGGGCATAGCCCGGCGCTACCCGCAGATCCACACCATGTGCGGATGAATTCCCTTGCCGGGAGAATTCTGAACCTGAGTCGCAATTGGCCCTCGATGAAGCGCGCCATTTCCATCACGATGAGCGCAGTAGCAAGGCTGATCCACTCATGGCGAAAGCAGCGAACATCAACTATATCCATTACCTCTACTACCCGCTGTTGTCCATGTCGGACGATGAACTGGCGGCGTTTGAGATAAACGATGCGCAGGACAGAGCTTGGCTGTTCGGTGAGATGGGCAAAGTCCTGGAGACATTCGGTCCTGCTGCCCGTGCCCATGTCTGCAACACTCTAGGCTTTTTTGCAGGGATGAATGGCGCCGAAGATCACTGGCGAAACCTGATCCCACACGAACTTCCGCTTGGCGAAGTCGAGAACAGGGCTGGCTACGTGAGCGAACTATTTCTCAGCCTTTTCCATCGCCTCCCCGTTGAAGAAGACTGGGCGGATGTCGAGCTCTTACTGGACCTTCCAGCCGACGGACTGAGAACCAATATATAGAGCGGTAGTTACGGGCAAGCGGACTCTTCCGCATTTCAAAGGCGGTGCGGACCAAGGTCCGCACCCACCGAAGGCGCACTGCACAGCCGATCAGTACTTCCAGGTCAACGCCAGGCGCGCGGTACGGCCCGGGGCCGGCATCACGCCCAGGGCAAGCGGGTCCAGGTAGTAGCGGTCGGTCAGGTTGTCCACGCCGGCTTCCACCGACAGCTGGTCGTTGAAGCTCCAGCTGGCGAACAGGTCGACCAGGGTGGTCGGCCGGTACAGCTGCTGGATCGCCGACAGACCCACGTTCCAATCCTTGTCCAGCTTGCTGATCGGACCGGCGTTGTGGACCACGCGGGTACCGAAGGTCAGGCGCTCGTCGAACAGGCGCGAGCCCAGGGTCAGGTTGACCATGTAGCGCGGCGGGTTCTGGGTATTGGTGTACGAGCCCTCGAAGCCGCCGTCCACGCAGTTCGGCGTGTTGGCCAGTTCATCGTTCCTGCGCTGTGCACCATAGGCACGGCGCTCGGCGGCGATGTCCGGTGCGCAGGTCTTGGCCTTGAAGTAATAGTGCGCGGACAGATCAGCAAATACCTTGCCGCTGTCATAGCTGGACTGGAACTCCATGCCCGAGACCTTGAACTGGTCGACGTTGCGGATCAGGCCGGCCGAGAGCGTGCGGTAGTCACGGGTGATCAGGTCGTCGATGCGGGTATCGAAATACGCCAGCTTCAGCGCCAGGCGGTCGCCGGCAGTGAACAGGTCGTAGCGGATGGTACTGGCGCCGATTTCCCAGCTGCGCGCGCGCTCCGGCTTCAGCTCGCCCACCGGTTTGGCGGCAGTGAACAGGCCCAGCGTGGTCTCGAACAGGCTCGGCAGCTTGGTGCCTTCGGCGTACTTCACGTAGACCATGGTGTCTTCGCTGAAGCGGTAGGCCACGCTGGCGGTCGGCGAGAACGCGGTGTCACGACGGCGGATCGGCTGCGACCAGCTCCAGCTGACCGGCACTTCCAGGTCCTGCGCCTTGCCGGCGTCGTAGAAGTTCCAGCCACCGATGTCACCCACCGTGCCCTTCTTGTACGGTGAAGCCAGCAGCGATTCCTGGGTGAAATTGCCGTTGGCGTCCGGATACCAGTTCAGCAGCGCGATGCGCTTGGCCCGCCACGACGGCAGCGCCGGGTTGCCATTGAGCAGCTCGGTGTAGCGGTACTGGCCCTGCACCTCATAGGCGTCGGGCGTGGCCAGGCGGTTGCGGTCGTGCACATCCACGCGGTTCCAGCGGCCGCCGGCCAGCAGTTCCCAATGCTCATCGGGCTGCCACTTCAGCGAGGCCACGGCACTGTATTCCTTGCGCTCGGCGTTGCGCAGGAAGCGGTTGTTGATCAGGTCATCGTGCATGACCGGCCCCGAACTGCCCGGTGCAATGTCCTCATCGCTGTAGGACAGGCCGTAGTCGAGGGTGAATGCACCGGCGTGGGTATCGAACTTCGAGGTGTTGCTGGCATCCAGGCCGAAGCGCTTCTGCCGCAGCGGATTGCGGTAGGCATCCTTGTAACCGGGGTCGCCACTGAAGCTGGGCGCGTCGTACCACTCGGTGCGCCGATCGAAGTACCAGGGGGTGATGCCGGTCAGGCTGTTGTACATCACGCTGTCGGTGTCGGTGTACGTGGCGTTGACGCGCAGGTCGACCAGCTCGCTGTCCGGGTTGAAGCGATAGCGCAGGGTGTAGCTGTCCATGTCGACGTGGCCCGGGTCCCATTGCGGAATGCGGTCACGATCCACACGGATGATCTGCGAGGCCATGATCTCGCCGGCGGTGCCCTCGTAGCGGCGGTAGCCCGCTTCCAGGGTCTGTGCATCGTCGATGCGCCAGGTGCCCTTGAGCAGCGCCGACTTCGAGCGGGCCGAGGTATTGAACACCTCGGTACGCGGCGGATTCAGCGGTGCCAGCGTGCGCCGGGTCTGCGGGAAGTCATCGTAGCCATGCTTGCCGGAGAAGTAGTTGCCGTTGTCGCGGTAGGCGTAGGCGGCAACCAGATCGAAGCGATCCCAGTGTCCCGCAGCGGCCACGTTGAAGAACTGGCTGCCGGTGGCGCTGCGGTCGGTACGCGGCGCGGCGCTGTAGGACGGCAGGTTGTTGGCGCTGTTGTTGGCCAGGCCGCCACGCACGCGCACGCCGAAGTCCCGGCCTTCGCGCAGCACGTCACCGATCTTCAGCGTCTCCATCTCGACCACGCCGCCGATGCCACCGGAGGCGTTGGCCTGCAGGCTCGGGCCCTTGGTGATGGTCAGGCTGGAGATCAGGTCCGGGTCGAGGTAGGTGCGCTGCGACTGGCCGGCATAACCACGGTAGGTATCCATGCTGGACTGGCCACCGTCGATGATCACCGGCACGCGGCCCTGGCCCTGGATGCCACGGATGTTGACGTCGAAGCCGTTGCCCACGCGCGGATCACCGGCGGTGACGCCAGCCACGCCCTTGACGATGTCGCCGTTGGACGTACCGCGGAATCGCTCCAGGTGCGTGCGGTTGAGCGTGGTGGTGGAGCCGACGCTGCGATAGCCGTCGAGCAGGCGCGCCTCGTCGCTGGTTGCGCCGCTGTCGATACGGTCGCCGGCCACGCTCAGCGTATCGGTGACGATCACACCGCTGTCGGCCTGCGCCGACGCTGCCGCTTCCAGGGTCACCGCATCGGCACTGACCCGGCGCACCGCCAGGCCACTGCCCTGCAGCAGGTGCTGCAACGCCTCGCTGGCCGACAGGCTGCCGCTGACCGCACGCGAGGTCACCCCCCGGGCCAGGGTGGCCGGGTACACGACCTGCACGCCGGACTGGCGCATGTAGCTGCGCAGCGCCTCGTCCAGTGGCTGCGCGGGGATATCGAAGCGCTGCACGGCAGCGTGGTCACCGCTGGCATCCTGCGCGAGTACGGAGGGCGCGGCGCTGGCCAGGCCGGCCGCCAGCAGGGCGATGCACAGGCGGGACGGGCGCGGCATGCGGCCCGGACGATGGAGATCGAACATGGGGGAACCTGTCAGGTAATCGGTGCCGCGGGCGCGGCGACATCCGCAACACGGGCGGACACGGCGACGTACTGGCGGCGGCGGGTACGTTCGCGGAGTAAGACGGATGAAAGCGTGGCAACCCCAAGGGCGATTTGCGGTCGCGGTGGGTGCCAACCGTTGGTCGGCTGCTTGCAGCGGTGGGTGCCAACCGTTGGTCGGCTGCTTGCAGTGGTGGGTGCCAACCATTGGTCGGCTGCTTGCAGTGGTGGGTGCCAACCGTTGGTCGGCTGCTTGCAGCGGTGGGTGCCAACCGTTGGTCGGCACAGGGACGGTCATCCACGCATGGCGTGGATCTACTGCACGATGGCGACGCCGAATGGAAGACGAGTAACCCGAAGACCTGCTGTTGCCGCCAACGCGTCCAGCGCCTGCTCCGGGCGATCAATGCGCAACGCTGCACTGACGGCCGGCAGCTGCGACAGATCGCCACGCACGAAGGTCGGGCCAGCGCGATAGCGCCCGACCCATTGCACGGCCTCGGCGACGCTGGCCTGCTCCAGCAGCAGTTCACCCTGCCGCCACGCGCCGACACTGTCGGCCGCCACATCTCCCAGACGCGTCACGCCACTGCGCTCGCCATAGACCGCACGCTGTCCCACCTGCAGGTAGGTCCAGCCACCGTCGGCCGGGCTGGCCACGCGCACCCTGCCCTGTCCGACCTGGGTTTCCACCTGATCGTTGTCGCGTGCGACGGAGAACGCGGTCGAGATGTCCTCGACCACGCCATTGCCCGCGCGCACGCTGAAACGCCGCTGGGCATCCGGGCTGACCTCGAACCAGGCGCGCCCGCGCAGCAGCTCGATCCGGCGTGCATCGGCATCAAATCGCACGGCGATCGCGCTGTCCGCATCCAGCACGGCTCGACTGCCATCGGGCAGTTGCACGTTCTGCACGACATGCGTACTGCGATGGTCGGCCTGCAGCCGCAACCAGGCCTCCGGCCATGCCACC
The DNA here is from genome assembly GCF_029836955.1 of Stenotrophomonas sp. GD04054. Taxonomy (NCBI): domain Bacteria; kingdom Pseudomonadati; phylum Pseudomonadota; class Gammaproteobacteria; order Lysobacterales; family Lysobacteraceae; genus Stenotrophomonas; species Stenotrophomonas sp. GD04054. Next base: position 41,133 of record NZ_JAOECR010000029.1, read on the forward strand.
AGCACCGCCAGCGCAGCTGCAGCGGCCATTGCCCAGCGCAGCCGCCGCGGGCGCCGGCGCTCGGCGGGCCGGGCCTGCGGGCGTGGTCCGACGCTGCGCCACAGCGCGCGCTCGTGCTCGAAGGCCCGACGGTGCCCCGGCTGTGCCAGCCAGCGTTCGAACTCATGCATGCGCCCCTCGCCGATGTCACCCGAGGCCAGCCACGCGATCCAGCCCCGGGCCTGTTCGGCCAGGGCATCGTCATTGGCGGCGGGCAGCGTGTTCGGCGGGCTCATCGGCTGGCGGACAGGCGCATTCAAGCGCGGGCGGAGGAACTAGACCGCATCCACGGTCCAGTGATCAAGACGTTTCAGCGAGGGCCAGCCCCAAGCCGGGGCGATCATCGGCCGCTGCGCGCCCAGGCCAGGCGTTGCAGCGCGGTGCGCACATGGTTCTCGACGGTAGTCACCGACACACCCAGACGGCGGGCGATCTCGGCCTGGGTCAGGCCCTGCAGGCGGTTGAGCCGGAAGATGGTGCGGGTCGGCTCCGGCAGGTGTCCCGCCGCGTCGAGCACCCGCTGCAGCTCGTCCTGTGCCATCGCCTGCTCTTCGGTCGAGATCACCTCGTCCGGCCCCCACAGGTAGTGGTCGGCCAGCAGACGGTTGCGCCGGGTCGATTCGCGGCCATGGTCGGTGGCCAGGTTGGCGGCCAACCGGTACAGATAGGCGCGCGGGTTGTCGATGGCCTGGCTGTCATCGACGCCACGTGCCTTGAACCACACCGCCTGGATCACGTCCTCGGCGCCGTTGTCGCCCCCCAGGATGCGTTGCACCCGGCGCAGCAACGCAGGCCGCTCGCGGATCAGCAGTTCGGTGAGGGAGGCGGCATTGGAGGACATGCGCGGAACCGGGACGACAGACGGAAGGCGCCGCGCATGCTACTCCGTTAATGAGAATCAGTCACGTTCTCATCAATGGATGCATCCGGTCAGCCCGTCATAGACGCTCTGCGAGGTCCCCGGCAGCGGGTCATGCAGTGGATTGCGGGCGGCGAGCGCGGCATGGAAGGCTTCCACCGGGGTACCCGCCACCAGCGGCAGGCGGCACAACCAGGTCGGCTGCCGGGCCACGATCGCGCCATCGTTGCGGGACACCTCCAGATCGCTGGCGGCGAATGCCCACAGGCATTCATGCACGGTTCCCCGCACCGCATCCACCGAACAGCGCAGGCGCAGGCGCGGATATCGCTGTATTCGCCCTCGCAGAAGGTGTCGCCACAGATGGCATCGAAGCCATGCTGCAAACGGCCTTCCAGGGCAAAGAAGCGGTCCCAGTTGGCCTCCTGATGCGGGTAGTCGATCAGGTCGACATAAGGGGACGCCTGGGCCAAAGGCGCAACCAGCAGCATGCAGGTCAGGCCAAACGGCAGGGCAGACACGTTCATGGGCAGACTCCTTGGGAAGGTTGGACCAGCCTGCGCTCCCATGCCGGCCGCCCCCATCAGCCAATCCCGGCCTGCCGGGTAGGCCCCCGCCCCACAGCGCCGTCGGCCCCTCCCTCTGCACAGCGCCCGGCAAAGGCATAAAATGGGGGGCTATCCGTCTACATCCCCCACCTGGAGCACGACCATGGGTCTGGAACTCGTCTCGCCCGGCAAGAACCCGCCGGAAGAAATCAACGTCATCATCGAGATCCCGAAGGACTCGGAGCCGGTGAAGTACGAAGTGGACAAGGAAACCGGCGCGATCTTCGTCGACCGTATCCTGTCCACCCCGATGCGCTACCCCTGCAACTACGGCTACGTGCCGAGCACCCTGTGCGGCGACGGCGATCCGGCCGACGTGCTGGTGGTGCTGCCGCTGCCGCTGGTGCCGGGCTCGGTCGTGCGCTGCCGTCCGGTCGGCGTGCTGAAGATGAGCGATGAGGCGGGCAGCGACGAGAAGATCCTGGCCGTGCCGGTGTCGAAGATCTTCAGTGGCTATGCCCACGTCGAAGACATCGCCCAGGTGTCCAGCCACTGGCTGGAGCGCATCGGCCACTTCTTCGAGCACTACAAGGACCTGGAGAAGGGCAAGTGGGTCAAGCTGGACGGTTGGGGCGGCGCCGCTGAGGCCAAGCAGATCCTGATCGAGGCGCACCAGCGCCATCTCGACAGCAAGGCCTGAGCCTGAACCGGATCGCTCCGGCGGCACCCCGCCGGAGCGATGCGGGTCACGTTTCATGACGACGGCACATCACACGTGCCGCCGTATTAGGTAAATTGCGTCACTTCACACGTCGTCGACATCCATCGTCGAGACAGCCAGGGGAATGTGTCGTGCGTATTCTGCTTGTTGGGGATGCAGCCAGCCTGCCGGCCGAGCTGACCGAATTCATTGCCGATCTTGGGGAAGACTGGCAGCCGCTGACCGCCACCGATGGCCAGACCGCGATGACTGCGGTGGCCACGCAGGGCGTGGATGCGGTGATCGTCTGCCCGCAGCTGCCGGATCTCAATGCCACCACGCTGCTGGGCCAGATCCGGACCTTGCGCCCGGAAACCATCCGCATCGCGCTGATCGATGCCCAGCACGGCAACCGGCCGCCGCCGGCACGCCTGATCGGTGTCGCTCACCGTTTCCTGCCGTTGCCACTGGCACCGGAAGTGCTGCTGGAAGCGCTGACCAGCCTGGAAGAGCTGCGCGAAGTACTGGACAGCCCACGCCTGCGCGATGCCATCGGCCGTATCGAGAAGCTGCCCTCGCCGCCGCACCTGTACCTGAGCCTGACCCAAGCGCTGGAGCATGACGACGACGCCGACAGCGCCGACGTCGCCAAGCTGGTGGCGGCCGACCCGGCCATTGCCGCGAAGGTGCTGCAGCTGTCGAACTCGGCGTTCTTCAGCCAGGGACGCACCATCGCTGACCTGCGCACGGCCGTGACCCGCCTGGGCCTGTCGACGCTGCGCGACCTGGTTCTGGCCAGCGAGGTGTTTTCCGCACCCACGCTGTCCACCGCCGAACGCAATTCGCTGCAGCAGCGCGCCCTGCTCGCCTCGCGCCTGGCCGCGCGCCTGCTGCCCGAATCCAGTGCCGAACTGGGCGCGACCGCCGCTCTGCTGGCCGACATCGGCCTGCTGCTGCCCGGCGTACGCAACGAGCGCAGCGAACCGTCGCTGGCCGGTGACACCCGCCCCGGCCATGCCGAGGCCGGCGCCTACCTGCTGGGCCTGTGGGGCCTGCCGATGCCGATCATCGAAGCGGTTGCCTTCCACCTGCAGCCGCAGCGCGCCAATACGCGCAGCTTCTGGGTGACCGGTGCGGTGCATGTGGCGCTGGCGCTGGTCAACGGCGATCCGGTGGATGAGGACTACCTGCAGCGCGCAGGTGTACTCAACAGGCTGCCGCAGTGGCGCGAGCATGCCAATGCGTTGATGGGACTGGTACCCAGCGAGGCCTGAGCTGTCAACGCAGGAACAACCTCGAAGGCGCGCCCAAAGGCGCGCCTTTTTTTGCATCAGCGCGCGCCGCAGGCGTCCTGCACGCAGTGGCGATACTGCAGATCGCACATGACCTTCGAATTGCCTGCAGCCAGGCATTGCTGGCGCAGCTCTTCGCAGTACAGCCCGCCCCCACAGACGCCACCGGTCTGGGCGAACACCGCACCCACCAATGTTGCATAGATCAGTGCAGCAGCAGACAGTTTGTGCAACAGCGTGCTCTTCATCGCTCTCTCCATGTGCAAGTGTCCGAAAGTGGACCCAGCAACTGTGTTGATTACGACACGACAGGAACGTGACTCTGCTCACCTTCCACGACATTTCGGAATTCCCCTACAAAAAAAGAGGGCGGACCTTGCGGTCCGCCCTCCCGGTATTGCTATCGCACTTCGAACGATCAGAAGCGCTGGGTGTACTTCATGTACAGGAAGCGACCGACGTCGAAGCCACCATAGTAGGCGAAGCTCGAGTTCGGCGCCGAGTACTGCAGCGCACCGCGGTGATCGAACACGTTGTTCGCACCCAGGGCGATGGTGGCATCCCACGGAGCCTTCCAGCTGACCTGCACGTCGTGGAAGGTGTTGGAGCCGGTGTGGCGCAGCGGATCCGGCTCACCATTGGCGTAGTGGTTCGGGGCGTCGCACCATGCGTCGTCGATGCAGCTTTCCTTCATGCCCGAGTAGTAACGAGCAGTCCAGTTGACACCGAAGTCACCCAGCTCCCAGTTCACGCCCAGGTTCGAACGGACGCGGAACAGGCCCGGCTCACCAACGCGACCGATGGTGATGTTCTCACCCTTCTTGTTCTGGCCGGCTTCGTCGTACTTGGCCAGGTAGCTGGTCTGCCAGTCGATGCTGAACTTGCCGATCGACAGTTCCGGCAGGCGGTACTTGACACCCAGGTCGTAGCCTTCGGTCTCCATCGAGCCGAGGTTGGCCAGGCCGTAGGTCAGCGCCTCGATATGGCCATCGGCGGCACGGGTGACGCCTTCGCAGCGAGCTGCGTTGCCCAACACGTAGCAGTCACGCAGGATGCGATCAACGCTGTCAGCGATGATCATGTTCTTCAGCTCGTAGCGGTACCAGTCGAGCGAGATGTCCAGGCCCTGCACCCAACGCGGGCTCCAGACCAGGCCAACCGTCTTGCTCTTGGAGGTTTCCGGCTTCAGAGCCGAATTCGAACCGCTGACGAACTGGTCCGGGGTCGCGCACGGGAAGGTGCTGCAAGGCGCGAAGCCCTGGCCGACCTGCACGTAGTTGGCCGGCACGCCAGCCCCGGCGCAGGCAGCATTGCCAGCGACGTTGCCCGGCGAGGTCGAACCGCACGGATCGGTGTAACGCTCGAAGCTCGAGTTGGTGCCGCCGTACAGATCGTCGACGGTCGGCGCGCGGAAGCCTTCTGCGTAGGTACCGCGGACCAGCAGCTCTTCGATCGGGCGCCACACCAGGCCGAACTTCGAGTTGATCGTGTCACCGAAGTTGCTGTAGTCGGAGTAGCGGCTGGCGACGTTGAAGGTCAGTTCCTTGGCAAACGGCAGGTCCGACAGGATCGGCACGTTCAGTTCCAGGTAGAACTCATCCAGCGAGTAGTTGCCCGAGGTGGTGGTCGACGCCAGGCCGGTCGACTGGCCCGACTGACGGAAGGCGTCCGGCACGAAGCGGCCTTCTTCCTTGCGGTGCTCGTAGCCCATGGCCACGCCCAGGTCACCGGCCGGCAGCTCGAACAGCGAACCGGACAGGTTGGCGGTGTAGCTGGTGGTCTTGGTCACACCGGTGTCGGTGTAGGTCGGGAACAGGAAGTTCTGCAGATCACGGTCGGCAAGCGAGCCCTGGCCGTTGACGCCATACGGCAGCAGCGGGTTCCACGGACGGCACTGGCTCAGCGGGATCGGGTTGGCGGCGGTGCCGCACTGGGCAACACCCTGGCCGTTGATGAACGACTTGCCAAGTGCCTGCTCGGATGCGATCAGGCTCATGTCGCCATAGCCGGTCTTGGTCAGCTCGTTGCGGTTCCACAGCGCACCGACGTCCCAATCCCAGGTCTTGCCGGCGAATTCGAAGAAGCCGCTCAGGCTCGGCGCAAAGCGCAGGGTCTTGAGGTCGCTCTTGGTGGTACGCGGCACTTCCCACAGGCGGCGACGGAACTCGACGTCCTGACCGATCGGGTTGAACGCGCTGTCCTTCGACAGCGGGGTACCGAACGACAGCGACTGGTACGGGTAACCCGCGATCTGCTGGTCAGTGGTGCGTTGGTTGTACAGCACGTCAGCATTGAAGGTGATCGAGTCGGCCAGATCGTAGCTGCCGTTGACGTACACGGACTTACGCTCGATGCCTGTCTGCACCATCATCTGCTGGTTGGCATTGGAGTACTCGGCCGGGGTCAGCAGGTGGTAGTCGGCCGCATTCTTCGGGTCACCGCCCGGATTCAGGGTCATCCACTCCGGCTGCGGCTGGCCTGCAGCGCGCGGCTTGCAGTCGCCCCACACGCGCGGGTCGCACCAGGTGCTGTTCTGGCTCAGCGGGCTCCAATCACCGGAGGTGGTGTTCGGGCCCAGGCCGCCGTCGCGGCTGAACCAACGATCCTTCGCCCACACCGGATCCTGCTTGGAGTATTCGGCCGACAGGGTCACGCCGCCACGCTCGCCTTCGGAGCCGAGGGTGAACGAGTAGGTGTTGGTGTCGCCGTCGCCGCGGCCGTACTGGCCGACATAGACGCTGGCTTCAGCACCGTCGAAGCGCTTGCGGGTGATCACATTGACCACGCCAGCGATGGCGTCCGAACCGTAGATGGCGGAGGCGCCATCCTTCAGCACTTCGATGCGCTCGACGGCGGCCATCGGAATCTGGCTCAGATCCTGGTAGCCGGCAGTGGTCGCGCCCAGGCGCTTGCCGTTCATCAGCACCAGGGTGCGCTGCGCGCCCAGGTTGCGCAGGTCGACGTAGTAGCCGCCAACGTTTTCGCCGGAGGACAGCGAGTCCGCACGGGAAATGGCCGGCGAACCTGCCGAGGTCAGGTTCTGCAGGACATCGGCGACGGTGGTGTAGCCCTGCTTTTCCAGGTTCTCACGGCTCAGGGTGAGGACCGGCTGCTGGGTCTCCATCGAGGCGCCGCGGATGCGCGAGCCCGTGATTTCGATGCGATCCAGGGTGGTCGCATCCTTTGCTTCCTGTGCAGAAGCAAAGGCGGGCGTCAGCGCCAACGCAATGCCAGCCGGCAGAAGGCCCAGCCGCACTGCGGGATTACGAACGTTCATCTATCTCTCCAAGGTACGTGTTAGCAGCGTGTTAAAACACCCCAGCACGTTACGATTGCGTTGCAGCGCTGTATTTGCGCGAACCAACCGGAGACTTTGCAGATTGTGGCGGCAGCAAGCCGCCGTTCTCCCTGAAGCGCGATGCGGACTGGCCGTAGCGGGCGCGGAACGCACGCGCGAAGCTGCAGCAGTTGTCGAAGCCACTGGCTGCAGCAACTTCGCCGACCATCATGTCGGTGTCACGCAGCAGGTCGGCAGCGCGCTCAAGGCGCAGCCGCGCCGAAAGCGACTGCGGGCTTTCCTCGTACAGGCTCTGGAAGGTCTTGGAGAGATACCAGCTGGAGAAGTTGGTCAGCTCGGCCAGTTCACCGATGCGCACCACGCGGTGGCTGTTGCCTTCCAGGTACAGGCGGGCGCGCTGCATGCGGCCGAACACCTGGCGCTTGCGGCTGCGCGAGCGCCCCGGGCAACGCTGCACGTTGTCGGCCAGCCCACGCTGCAGGCCCGCCAGGTGCAGCAGCAGCGGGCGCAGTGCCTGTGCCGGCTGGCCACTGGCCAGCGCATCGCGCCACAGGCGCAGCGCAACGCGGGCATCGCCACGGTTCATGCGGCCACGCCCGGCATACAGACCGCAATCGGCCATCTCGGCCAGCACGCGCAGCGCTTCGACCGTCAGGTTCAGGCCAACGCACAAGCCGTTGCGACCGGCCTGCACCAGCGGCCGCGACTCCTTCTCGAAGGCGATCCACTCGCCCTGGCGCAAGCGGAAGCGTCCTTCCTTCGCTTCCACCCAGGAGCTGCCGCGCACCTGCATCCACACAGTGAAGCTGCTGCCTGCGGTCTGCAGGCTGCCGAGCCGGGCCACGCCCAGGCAGGTCGGCGCAGCATCGTCGAGCGACCGGTCCAGAGAGACGGTTTGGCCGCGATCGGCCAGCGAGAGTTGACGCATGGGGGCACCACGGATTTGCCTAGTACAGGCCTCCGTTTTGCCAAATCAGGCGGCACCACGTCAGGAAAGTCAGACGAGATCGCCACGAATTCGCGGCGAGGTCGCCACGAAGAAATTACGAAGGCCCATTTCCGTTGAACAACAACAACTTGGAGAACGCCGGAAGCAGCGTCGGCGAGCGCTCGGGCAAACGCATCACACCGATGTCGGCACCGTCGCTGACCGCCATTGCCACGAACAGGGTGCGCCCATCGGCGCCGGCACTCAGCCCGTTGCCGGCACTGAGGCGTTCCGCATCCAGGCAGCGTTCCGGTTCCTCGCGCCCGGCCTGGATCAGCACCAGTGTCGTACCGCAGCGGGTGGACGTACCGAGATAGCCGATCGCACTGTTGCCGGCCACGGTCCAGGCCCGGTACCGCCACCGGCTGGGCTGGTCATCGCTGATCTGCTGCACGCTGCCTGGCGCCAGCGCCGCATCCACCGACCACAGGCCACCTGCTGCCAGGCGGGTGAACAGCACACGCCCGCTGCTGCGATCGAACCGCGCCTGAGACACGCCCTCGATGCTGGCAAGGCGGCGCCAAGGCTGCACGCTTCGATCAAACAGGCTCAGCCGGGTCTGTTGCTGGTCATCGCGCTCGACTACCAGCAGCTGGTCCGGGTTTGCGCCGTACAGTGCCTGCAGCGGCTGCTCCGACGGTACCGGCAACGGCTGGACGCGTTCGTCACGTGGGGCGATCTCATAGACCACCGTGCGTCCGTGTTCGTCGCGCCCGACCACCAGCAACCGCCGGCTGTCGGCCGACCAGTCCGGTGCCTGACGTGCCTCCGGCCGCAATCCTTCGATAGGCCGCAGCGAATCGGGGCGCTCCATGTCCGCCCACCACAGCGCGAAGCTGCCTGAACGATCAGACGTGAACACCAGTTGGCGTCCATCCGGCGCCGCCATCGGCTGCCCATCCCGGCCGCTGGACGCAAACAGGCGCTGCGGGGGTGAACCGCCCTCCATCGGCACCTTGAAGATGCCGAACTGCGCGCGGCGGTGAACGAAGGCCAGCATCCCCGCGCGGCGCGCCGTCGCCGGCCATTGTGCGTCGTCGAGCCCGGCGTCGCGCAGCGTGCGGCTCTCGACGTCCAGGTAGTACAGGCGCACCTCACTGTCGACACGGCGTCCAAACACGATCGTCCGGCCATCACGCAACCAGGCCCAGCCACGCAGTTCAGCGGCCTCGTTGGTCAGCTGCTCGGGCGTGCCACCTGCGGCCGGCATGCGCCACAGGTCGCCCAGCTGCGGATTGCGCACGAATACCAGCCACTTGCCATCAGGCGAGTAGCGCGGCGCATAGTCGAAGTCATCCTCGGCGACACCGTAGTCCAGCGCCTCCCATTGGCCACTGGCCAGATCAAGCTTGCGGATGCCGCGATGGGCATAGCGCCCCACCATGCTGCCGAACACCAGACCACGGCCGTCCGGCGTCCAGTCGAAACTGAGCAGCTCGGTGCCATCGCACCGTGTGGCCTGGCGCAGGGCACCACCGGTCGCGCTGGCGATCAGCACCTGGCAACCGCCGTTGTTGCTGAACCGCGCGAAGGCGATCTCGCGTCCATCCGGCGACCAGCTCGGGAAGCGATCGACCGAGCCGGCCGGCGGAGCCAGCAGCTGCCGCGCAGGCGCGTTGCCGGAGGTCTGCACCTTGATCGCGCCACCGCCCTGCCCGTCTTCGTTGGCGCCCTCATAGGCCACCAATGAACCATCGGGTGAAAGCGTGGGATAGGTTTCAAAGCCGCTGGTCGCGGTGATCAACCGATAGGGACGCTGCGGGCTGCCGATCACGCGCGTGCCGTTCTCCACGGCCGCGTCCACAGCTGAACTGCTGGCCGGTGCCCGCCGCAGCAGCAGCGCGGTCAGCACCACCACCGTGGTCAGCATCAGCACGCCCAGCACCAGCAGTACGCGCCGGCGGACGTGGCGCCAGCGGCGGCGCGATGCCTGCACGTGTGGCGGCATCATCTCGGCGATGGCCATCGCCGGTTGCATGTCCACGATTTCGTCATCGGCTCCCGCGGGCGGCGCCGGCTCGACATCGTCCAGTACCTGCACCGGCACCAGCAGGCGATAGCCGGTCTTGGCGATGGTCTCGATATAGGCCTGGCCGTTGTCGTCGTCGTTGCTGAACGCCTTGCGCAGCTGGGTGACGGCCTGGGTAAGCACATCATTGGTCGGCAGCGTGTCCGGCCAGACTTCCGCGAACAGTTCATCGCGGGTGACAACACGCCCCGGCTGGCGCAGCAGCACACGCAGCACGCCCAGCGCCTTCGGCGTCAGCCGACGCGGGCGACGCGCACCGACGACCTCGACTTCGCGCGAGGACAGAGTGACAGTGCACTCTCCTATCCGGATCCGATCGAATCCGGGGGGCTGGTTTTCACTGCTGTTCATTTTCCGCTACACAGTAGAGACAGGTCCGGGGCAGCGTTTGCCTTCGATACCCTCCCGTCCTGGGAACAGCAAAAAGCCAGACTCCGCACAAAGCATCGGCGCATACCGCAAAAACAATGAAGCGGGCGAATACTAGCCTATGCGGGTTACCTCGCCTATCGCGTGGTCGACATCCAGGCTCTCTCTCGCCGACGCATTCACATAATTTGCTGCACCATTCGCGCCCTGCGGGGCGCGAAATTTTTATCTGGCGTTCATTTTCACATGCGCCGCAGCATGGTCAATCCAACCAGTCGCGAAACCACCAAAGCTACGTACATCACGCCTGAAAACTGCTCCAGCATGACCAAGGCGCGCGCCTGCGGATGCAGTGGCACAACGTCGCTCAAGCCAACACCCGAGAGCAAACTGAAGCTCAGATAAAGAAGCTCCATCCAGGTGCGCTGCGCGCCACCACCGGTGCCCTGGAAACTGCCCGGATACCATTGCTGGCACACGGCGAAAGCAAACGCGAAGGCCCACGCCAGCAACGTGAATGTCGCACCTGCTGCGAACAGTTCATCGCGGGTGACTTTATGGTCCTGGAGCATGTAGGCGATGAGCGCACCGGCCGTATAGAAGTACAGCAGGCTTTCCAGCAGCTGCGCGGTGGTCAGCAGCGCACTGCGATCCAGCAGTGCGCCGGCCAGCGAGAACACCACCGAAGGAATGGCCAGCAGCAGTGCCAGCCAGGTGCCCAGCGGACTGCGCTGGACCACCCACAGCGCCAGGCCGAGTACTGCCATGCCGAACATGCCCAGCGCCGCACGGCCGCCGGCGGTGTCATCAAGTGCGGGATACAGCAGCACCGCGATCAACTGGGCACCCAGCAGCCAGGCCGAAGGATGGCGGCGGGCAATGGCCAGCCAGCGGGTGGTGATGGCAACGGGCATGGCGTCCTTCCCCAGGGTGATGGGCGGAGGATAGCCGGGAGCGGCGTGATGAGCGGTAGTGCCGGCCACTGGCCGGCACTCTCCCCGGTCCCACGCACGACGGAATGCCGGCCAGCGGCCGGCACTACCCGTTACACGTCAGCCCTGGTGATAGACCTCGGCGCCGGCCGCGCGAAACTCCTTCGACTTCTCCTTCATGCCGGCCTCGGCGTAGTCGCGCACGTCCTGGGTGATCTTCATCGAACAGAAGTGCGGGCCGCACATCGAGCAGAAATGCGCCAGCTTGTGCGCATCCTTCGGCAGGGTCTCATCATGGAATTCCTTGGCCTTCTCCGGGTCCAGCCCGAGATGGAACTGGTCTTCCCAGCGGAACTCGAAGCGCGCCTTGCTCAGCGCGTTGTCGCGCACCTGCGCGCCGGGGTGTCCCTTGGCCAGGTCGGCCGCATGCGCGGCGATACGGTAGGCCATGATGCCGTCGCGTACGTCCTGGCGGTTGGGCAAGCCGAGGTGTTCCTTCGGCGTCACGTAGCAGAGCATGGCCGTACCAAACCAGCCGATCATTGCCGCACCGATCGCGCTGGTGATGTGGTCGTAGCCCGGTGCGATGTCGGTGGTCAGAGGGCCCAGCGTATAGAACGGCGCTTCGCCACACTCGCGCAGCTGCTTGTCCATGTTCTCCTTGATCAGCTGCATCGGCACGTGGCCGGGGCCTTCGATCATGGTCTGCACGTCATGCTTCCAGGCGATCTTCGTCAACTCACCCAGCGTCTCCAGCTCACCGAACTGCGCCGCGTCGTTGGCATCTGCGATGCAGCCCGGGCGCAGGCCGTCACCCAGCGAGAAGGTCACGTCATAGGCCTTCATGATCTCGCAGATCTCTTCGAAATGCGTGTAGAGGAAATTCTCCTTGTGGTGCGCCAGGCACCACTTGGCCATGATCGAGCCACCACGGCTGACGATGCCGGTGACCCGCTTGGCGGTGAGCGGCACATAGCGCAGCAGCACGCCGGCGTGGATGGTGAAGTAGTCCACGCCCTGCTCGGCCTGCTCGATCAGTGTGTCGCGGAAGATCTCCCAGGTGAGTGCTTCGGCGCGGCCATCGACCTTCTCAAGCGCCTGGTAGATCGGCACGGTACCGATCGCCACCGGCGAGTTGCGGATGATCCACTCGCGGGTCTCATGGATGTGCTTGCCGGTGGACAGGTCCATCACCGTGTCACCGCCCCAGCGGATCGCCCACACCAGCTTCTCCACCTCCTCGGCAATGCCCGAGGACACGGCGCTGTTGCCGATGTTGGCGTTGATCTTGGTCAGGAAATTGCGGCCGATGATCATCGGCTCGCTTTCCGGATGGTTGATGTTGTTGGGCAGCACCGCACGGCCGCGGGCGATTTCGTCGCGCACGAACTCCGGGGTGATGATCTTCTGGATCGACGCGCCGAACGCCTCGCCCGGGTGCTGCTGCAGCAGGCCGGCATCGCGGATCGCGTCCAGCCGCTGGTTCTCGCGGATGGCGACGAATTCCATTTCCGGCGTGATGATGCCGCGGCGCGCGTAGTGCATCTGGGTGACGTTGGCACCTGCACGCGCACGGCGTGGCAGGCTGCGCGCGGGGAAGCGCACCGCATCGAGCTTCGGGTCATGCTCGCGATCGCGACCGAACGAAGAACTCAGTCCTTCCAGCCGCTCGGTATCACCGCGTTCTTCCACCCAGCCGCGACGCAGTGCCGGCAAACCAGCGGACAGATCGATGCGCACCTCCGGATCGGTGTACGGGCCCGACGTGTCGTAAACGGTCACCGGTGCATTCTCTTCGCCGCCGAACAAGGTCGGCGTGCGGGTCAGCGCGATCTCGCGCATCGGCACCTGCAGATCCGGGCGTGAACCGGGCACGTGGATCTTGCGCGAGCCGGGAATGGGCCGGGTCACGGATTCGGAGAGTTGCTGGGCCTGTTGCTGCAGGGCGGAGAGCTGTGCGTTCATCGGGCATCGTCCAGGAAGGTCAGGGACGAAGCGGCGGCGCACTGCTGCCGCGCCCGGACGGTCCTTGGGCGGAGTCCGGGCATGGCTGCACTGCAAAGCTTCCCTACGCCGGTATGAGCCGGATCAGGTTCCAAGGGACTGTCTCAACCGTGGCCACATGGCCGCGGTACCCCCGCTTCTTGGTGTGCATTAGAGCATAGAACGCACTGCAGCTCCTGGCTGTTCCATCCACGCACGGCGTGGATCCGCTGTTTCTGTATTAACAGAACCGTGACATCGCATTCAGTAACGTGCACGCGCATCGTGCCGCTGCGGCCGGTGTTTCCCCGCCGCCTCCGCGGCCCCTGCCCGGTCTGTGCTGCATGTCGCCGGCCCCTCGCAGCAAGCTCTGCTCGCTCCCCTCAATCCCTTGATCGGAGAAGCTCCTTCATGGTGTTTCGCGTTTCCATCGCACTGGTTCTGCTTCTGGTGCTGCTTGCCGGTGTTGCACCCGGCCCCTTCAATACCGTGGTGCAGTCGGTACTGGCCGATGTCATCCGCAGTGTCGGCTGGCTCTATCTTCTGGTCGTGTTCCTGGCGCTGACATTCCTGATGTACCTGGCATTCGGTCGCTTCGGCAACCTGCGCATCGGCGGTGAAGATGCCGAGCCGGAGTTCTCGCGCGCCAGCTGGATGTCGATGCTGTTCGCCGCCGGCATGGGCATCGGCCTGGTGTTCTGGGGCGCCGCCGAGCCGATTTCCCACTTCACCAAGCCTCCGGAAGGCCTCGCACCGCAGAGCATGGACGCGGCGCGGGCTTCGATGCGCTATGCATTCTTCCATTGGGGTCTGCATCCATGGGCAATCTACGCGCTGATCGGCCTGGCGATGGCCTGGTTCCAGTTCAACCGCAATGGCCGTGGACTGGTCAGTGACATGCTGCAACCGATCATCGGCCGGCACCATCGCGGCTGGATCGGACGCGTGGTCAACATCGCCGCGGTTGTTGCCACTGCCATTGGCGTGGCCACCACGCTGGGCTTCGGTACCATCCAGATCGCTGCCGGCATGGAACGCGTGTTCGGCCTGCACGCGGGTGTGCCACTGCAGCTGACCATCATCGCCATCGCGTTCGTGCTGTACATGGCGTCCACCGCCAGCGGAGTCGAGCGCGGGGTGAAGTGGCTGTCCAACTTCAACCTTGCGCTGGCCGCGCTTCTTGCGGCCACCGTACTGGTGCTGGGTCCGACCGGATTCATCTTCGATACGTTCACCACCACACTGGGGTCGTACCTCAACCAGCTGGTGACGATGAGCCTGCGCATGTCACCGTTCTCGGGCAGCACATGGGTGGCGGACTGGACCATCTTCTACTGGGCGTGGTGGATTTCCTGGGCCCCGTTCGTCGGCTCGTTCATCGCGCGCATCTCGCGTGGGCGCAGCGTCCGCGAGTTCGTCATCGGCGTCGTGCTGGCACCCACGGTGCTGGGCTTCTTCTGGTTCGCGGTGTTTGGTGGTACTGCGCTGTGGGCGCAGATCTTCGGCCACGCCGACCTGGTGCAGGCGCTGGGCAATGGCTATGAAACGGTGCTGTTCACCCTGTTTGACAGCATGCCGCTGCCCTTGCTGCTTTCCTGCATCGCACTGGTGCTGCTGATGATCTTCTTCGTGACATCAGCCGATTCGGCGGTGCTGGTACTGGCCAGCATGTCCACTGACGAGGCAGGCGATCCGCCGTTGAAGCGCAAGCTGGCCTGGGGCATCGCGGTGGCGCTGATCGCAGCGGCGTTGCTGCTGGCCGGTGGCCTGGATGCACTGCAGGGCATGATCACGATTGCGGCGTTGCCATTCGCGCTGCTGATGGTGCTGGTGATGGTGTCGCTGTACCGGGCTGGACCAGGAGTACACGCGCGAGCGGCGGCAGGCGCAGCGCCAGCGGCATATGATCGATGCGTGGATCGCGCGCGAGATGGCGGCGCAGGAGGAGACCCAGGCGGAGGCGGCGCGCGCGCACGATCAGGATTGAGGGTGTTTTGCAGCCTGCGGCTGCACCGCTTTTTCAAGCAAGTGCAAATTCAAAAGCCAGGGCAGCTCTGGGTTTCTGCTGGTTGGGCGG